>DATMMM010000142.1:0-2055 GCA_035569735.1 Allostellaceae bacterium
GGCCGCGCCGCGGACAGCGCGGAAGCGGCGTTCACTCGGCGGGCGGCGCCGCCGCGGCGCGGATCAGCGGGTCGAGCGCATCGGGCGAGAGCTTGTCGAGCGCGGTCAGATCAAGCACGACGTCGATCTCATCCTCGGGCGGGAGCCTGACCAGGACCGATTTGCGGCCGCCCGGCGGCGGACCGGCGACCAGGCCCCGTACTGTGAACCTTTCGCTGCGGCCCAGCTTCTCCCAGCTGCGCAATTCCCGGCAGGTGGCGCGCGCCCACACCTCGGAAGCCTTGGCCCAGCACAGCACGACGGCTTGGCACTCGCGCAGGTTCTCGCGGTGGAAGGCGTCGAGCTCGGCGGCTTCCCCTTCGACCGCCGGCAACACCGCCTTTAGCCGCCGCTGGCGGAGCGCCATGGCCAAGTCCAAAGCGTAATCCTCGTCCTCACGGCGGTGATAGACGTAAACCTGTGCGCCGTCGGGGATCGCGCCGGAGACTTTGCAGGTCGGTGCGGATCGTTCCAAATGCTGGACCAGAAATTCGGCAAAGGCGCTGAGATTGTCGCCGACGACGGTGTCGCCATCGAGCTGCCGGTCAAGGCGGCCAACAACCGCGAGCGGGTCGCGTTCGGCTCCCGCCTCGGCCTCCTCGGTGACGAAGCGCGGCGCCCACAGGATGCGGCGGAACACGCGCTCGCTCGCTTGAGGCGCCTCAGCCCGCGCGGCGGCGCGAGCGAGCTGCAATTTGACGATTGGCTCGGCATCCTCGGGGGAATAGCCGGGCTTGTCGCCGAGCAGATGGATCGACAGCTCGGCGCCGGCGAGGGCCGCATCAACGAAGCCCGGCGCGGTACCGTCATACGGGATCTCGCTATCGGGCGGCGGCACGAGCGTGTAACCGGCGCGCTGCAGCTCCTTCGCGATGCGGTCGTAGGCCAGCCGCATATCGGCGGCCGGCTTCGCCAGGTAGATCGTCCGTCCGTGGCCACCAGGCGGCGCGAACGACGGACCTTTGCGCCGATCCAGTTGCGGCGTCGCGCCCGGCGTTTCCAGCCGCGCCGCCGCCTGCCACAGAAACCGCGCGAGCTCGCCGACCCGCTCTTCATAGCGTGGGTCGCGGATGCGGCCGCGGACGAAGAATTCCTGCCATTGCCCGGTTTCGCTGTCGCGATCGACATCGAAGAAGCGGAACCCTTCCTGGCCGCGCAGCAACGTCGGGATTTCGCTTTCCGGCACCGGATGCCGGGCAACGACGATGATGCGGCGCTTGAGCTGCTCCTCGCTCTCGCTGCTCCAGCGTTGGCGGAACGATTCCAGTTCGCGGCGGCACCATGGCCGGTCCAGCCAATTGCGCGACAGCATGGCGACGAACAGCGAGGAGGAGGCGACCGCCTCCTCGATCAGCGGCTCGAATTGATCGCCGCGCTCGATGCGGCGGGTGTCGCGCCACAGCCGCGGGCGCGGCTGGCCGAGCTGGGTCAGCTCATAGCGCAGCTGCTCGTCGAGATAGGTGACGAACCCCTTGGCCTCGTCCCGGCCGGGTGGCGCAACGTCGTCGTCGCGCGCGTAGGAGATGAAGACTTGGACCGTCAAGGTGCTGACCGCGGCTCGAATGGCTGATGAAAATCGCCAGCATGCTTCCGGCGGGTACGAGAAGCATCATAGCCTACCACAAAGCAATTAGAGCGAGAGCCGGTTCGCAAGCACCCCTTTTCGAAACCGCGCCCGCGCGACGGCCAATGCCGGTAGCGGGCGCGGAGAACAGCGGTAGCACCAGCGCGTGAACCACGGCGGTCAGCGCGAAATCGCTCTTGCCCGCCAGTTCCATGCGGAGAAGCGCGGTGCGAATGACCGCTACCTGGTCAACCCGATCATCCGCTGGCGTGGTCGCGAATGGCGGTTGAGGGTCGATCTGACCCGTTTAACCCGCGAGCATCTGAACGGCCGGAATCGGCGCATCTTGCCCATTCCAGCTCGCTCCGGCGGAGGCCGGCTAACTGAACGGACACCGTTACTGCCACCCAAACTGCGCCTCCCATACTCGGAGCTGCAGGCGCTTGCAGTGC
>DATMMM010000143.1:0-5963 GCA_035569735.1 Allostellaceae bacterium
ACCGCGCTCATTCTGGTGGGGCGCGCGCTCGGTGCCTCGTCCTTCTCGGAGAGTCGCCTCTACGACCCCGAGCACAGCCACGTGTTCAGGCCGAAAAAGCGACGATAGCGCCTCAGGGCTTTGGCGGGTCCTGAAGTAAGCGAGTGAGTGTCGGCTGGCCCGCGGCCCAGCCGAGGGCGTCCCGGCCGGTGAAATCCTGCTTGTGCGGATCGGCGCCGGCCGCGAGCAGCACTTTCGCGGCGTTCGGCTGATTGTGCGCGATGGCGCCCATGAGCGGCGTGATGCCTTGCCGGTCGGTCGCATCGACCGTGGCGTGCGCCGCCAGGAGCACCTTCAGGGCCTCGGTTCGGCCATTGTTCGCCGCCCAATGAAGCGGCACGTTGCCGAGCTTGTCGCGCTGATCCGGCGCGGCGCGGGCGTCGAGCAATTCCTTCGCCATCTGGACGTCGCCGAGCTCGGCCGCGTAGCTCAAGGCCGTGCGCCCCTGCGTATCCGTCGCATTCACGTTGACGCGCTTGGCGATGAAGGTTCGGACGTCCGTCATGTTGTCGGCAGCGGCGGCGCTGACGATCGTGTACCACTGCGAATTGAATTGGTCGGTGAAGAGCTGAGCGCGGCTCGGGCCGGCGGCGACCTGCGCGGCGAGCGCAGCGAGACACATGATGAGCACGCGGCGGGTCATAGCCGAGCTGCCTCTGGGAGCGGAACAGAGGCGGCAGCGAGACGCTCCTCGAGCCAGGCGAGCGCCGACTCAACGGTGCTGACGCGCGGCCCGGGCTCCGGCTTCGGCCGGCGCAGCATCACCACCGGCAAGCCCACCTCGCGCGCGGCGATCAGCTTCGCCTCGGTGGCCGTGCCGCCGCTCGCCTTCACCGCCAGCACGTCGATCCCATGCCGCCGCAGCAACTCGCGCTCGCCCGCCAGCGCGAACGGTCCCCGCCCCAGCACGACCTGATAGGACTGGAGCGGCAGAGGCTGTTTCGGCGGATCGATCAGGCGCACGACGAAATGCACAGGGCTCAGCCCGGCGAACGCGCCGAGGTCACTCGCGCCGATGGTGAGAAAACAGCGCCGCCCCACACGGGACACCGCCGCGGCGGCGCCGGAGACATCCTCCACCTCGATCCAGCGGTCGAGCGGATGCCGGCGCCAGGGCGGCCGCTCCAGCACGAGGCGCGGCACGCCTGACCGCTCGCCGGCGAGGCGCGCATGGCGGGCGATGCTGTCGGCAAAGGGATGCGTCGCGTCGATCAGCAGATCGATGCTGGCCACGGCAAGGTAAGCCGCGAGCCCGTCGGCGCCGCCGAAGCCGCCGATGCGCAGCTTGCCGGGCAACGGGCCCGGCAGCTCGGTGCGGCCGGCGAGCGCCGTGATCACCTCGAGCCGATTTCCGAACCGCTCCGCCGCGCCGCGCGCGAGCGCCGCCGCCTCCGCGGTGCCGCCGAGGATCAACAGACGGATCGGCTCAGCTCGGACCCGGTCGAGCATCCTGCCTCCTCCCCAGTGGATACTCCGCCCGAACACGGGGTCGAGGCAACAGGAGATGAGCCCGCTTCTTTAACCATCGGTGCGCGCCAGTAGGGCGCCCTCGCGGTCGAATACCGCGACATCGACGGCGGTGCCGCCCGCGAGGGTCGCGAGCGCCGCCTCGCGGCAACCCTCGGCGATGCGGTGCGCGAGCCTCAGGCCGATCTCCGGCGTGAGCATCGCCACGACTTCGCCCATGCTTTCGGCCGTACATGCAGCGCCGACCGCGGGTTCCGGTGCGCCGAGTTCTGACAGGAGTCGCGCGAGCGCCGCGCCGTCGAGGCGGCTTCTCGAGGAGTGCAGATCGAGATGGCCTTGCGCGAGCTTCACCAGCTTGCCGAGCCCGCCCGCCAACGTGAGACGCGGCACCGGATGAGACCGCAGGTACTTGAGGAGCGCGCCCACGAAATCGCCCATGTCGATGAGCGCCACCTCGGGAAGCCCATAGAGGTGCTGGACCGCCTGCTCGGAGCGGCTGCCCGTGGCGCCGGCGACGTGTGTGGCACCCGCGGCCAGTGCCACATCGACGCCGCGATGGATGGAATGGATCCAGGACGAGCAGGAATAGGGGATCACCACGCCGGTGGTGCCGAGGATCGAGAGGCCGCCCAAAATGCCGAGCCGCGCGTTCATTGTTTTCGCCGCGAGCGCGCCGCCGCCGGGGATCGAGATCGTCAGCTCGAGATCGCGCGCGCCCAGGCCCGCGAGCGCGGCGCGGATCATGGCGCGGGGCGCGGGGTTGATCGCGGGCTCGCCCACGGCAAGCGCCAAGCCCGGCCGGGTCACGGTGCCGACCCCCTCGCCCGCGCGGAACAGAATGCCGCTGCCGGCGGAAGCGGCACGCAATTCGGCGATCACCAGCGCGCCGTGCGTGACGTCGGGATCGTCGCCGGCGTCCTTGGTGACGCCGGCGCGCGCCCAGCCGGCGCCGCTCGCCCGGAGTGCCAGCGGAAAGACCGGGCGCTGGCCGCCCGGCAGCTCGATCCCGACGGGATCAGGGAAAGCGCCGGTGAGCAGTGCCGTGGCGGCCGCTTTTGCCGCCGCCGTGGCGCAGGCGCCGGTGGTCCAGCCTCGGCGCAGCACGCGCTCCGATGTTTCAGGCATGGCGGGATTGTAAGGAGCTGGGGCCAGGCTGACTACCGGCGGCCCCATTGGGCGGTGTAGGCTCCGGCCATGACGGCTGAAGACGCATCGGCGCAAAAGACCCTCGGATTGGATCTGCCGGATCTCGCGAGCGGCTCGGTCTGGCTGGTGGGCGCCGGGCCCGGTGACCCCGGGCTACTCTCGCTGCTGGCGCTGCACGCGCTCCGCCAAGCTGACGCCGTGGTCTATGACGCGCTGGTGGACCGGCGCGTGCTGGCGCTCGCGCGCGCGGACGCCGAGCTCGATTATGCTGGCAAGCGGGGCGGCCGGCCCTCGCCGCAGCAGCCCGACATCACGCTCAGGCTCATCAAGCTCGCACGGGCCGGGAAACGCGTGCTGCGCCTCAAGGGGGGCGATCCCTTCGTGTTCGGCCGCGGCGGCGAGGAAGCGCTGGCGCTCGCCGCCGCCGGCATTCCCTTCCGCATCGTGCCCGGCATCACCGCGGGGATCGGCGGCCTCGCCTATGCCGGGATTCCCACCACCCACCGCGACACCAACTCCGCCGTCGCCTTTGTCACGGGTCACGCCAGCGACGGCGAGGTGCCCGACGGGCTCGATTGGGACGCGCTGGCCCGCATGCCGGTGCTGGTGCTCTACATGGCGCTGAAGCATCTCGGCGCGATCGCGGGGCGGCTGATGGCGGCCGGCAAGCCCGGCGACGAGCCCGTCGCGATCGTGATCAAGGCGGCGACACCGGAGCAGCAGGTGGTCGAGACCACCCTCGCCCGCGCCGCCGCCGATGCCGAAGCGCAGAGGCTCGAGCCGCCCGCGGTGATCGCGGTCGGGCCCGTGGTGCGGCTGCGCGCCGGGCTCGACTGGATCGGCGCCGCGCTGGGCCGGCGGCTCGATCCCGATCCGCTCGGAACCCACGCCCGGCCCACGGCCGTCGAGCCGCGGTCCTGACCAAGCCAGCACCCATGTCGCCTGCCGCCAAAAGAGGCTTGATCGCGCTCTTCCTCGGGCTCGCGGTGCTCCTGGGCGTGGTCGCCTACGATTTCCGCGCGTTCTTTCCGAGCGGCTTGGAGGGCGAGCAGGTGGCGCCGGTCGCGATCGGCGGCGCGTTCACGCTGGTCGATCAGAACGGCGTCACCCGGCATCCCGAGGATTTCCGCGGCAAGCTGATGCTGGTCTATTTCGGCTACACCTTCTGTCCCGATGCCTGCCCGACGGCGCTGCAGGACATGAGCCGCGCGATCGATCTGCTGGGCGCCAAGGGCGACGCGGTGCAGCCGATCTTCATCACCATCGATCCCGCGCGCGACACGGTCGAGCAGATGAAGCTCTATGCCTCGAACTTCCATCCGCGCCTGATCGCGCTCACGGGCACGCCCGAGCAGGTCGCCGAGGCCGCGAAGGCCTATCGCGTCTATTACGCGAAGGGCCAATCGGCCGCCGGCGGCAGCGAGGACTACCTGATGGATCACACGGCCTTCATCTACCTGATGGGCCGCGACGGCAAATATCTGAGCCATTTCCCGCCGGGCGCCACGGCCGAGCAGATGGCGGCGGCGATCGAGAAACGGCTGTGAGAGGGCTCGTCCTCGCGAGCCCGCACTCCGGCAGCGGCAAGACCACGCTGACCCTCGGACTGCTGCGCGCACTCGCGCGGGCAGGGCACCGCGTCGCCTCTGCGAAGTCGGGGCCCGACTACATCGACCCCGCCTTTCACGCGGCGGCCTCGGGTATGCCCTGCTTCAATCTCGACGCCTGGGCGATGCGGCCCGAGTTGCTGGAAGCGCTGGCGCAGCGACTGGGCCGACTGAGCGAGCTCATTCTCTGCGAAGGCGCCATGGGGCTGTTCGATGGGCTGGGTGCCACGGAGATCGGCTCGACCGCGGAGCTCGCGGAGCGGCTCGGCTGGCCGGTGGTGCTGGCGGTGGACGCCGCGGGGCAAGGTGCCTCGGTCACGGCGCTGCTCGAAGGTTTTTTGCGGCACCGGACGACCGTCCGCGTCGCGGGAGTTATCTTCAATCGCGTGGGGAGCGCGCGCCACGGGGCCGTGCTCGCCGAGGCAACCCGCGCAATGCTGCCCGAGCTGGCGATCCTCGGCACGGTGCCACGCGATCCCGCACTCTCGCTGCCCGAGCGACATCTCGGTCTGGTGCAAGCGGGCGAGCACGGCGATCTTGAGGGGTTCCTCGAGCGTGCGGCGCGAGTCGTGGGCACGGCCTGCGACCTCGATGCGCTCGTGGCGTTGGCGCAGCCGGCGCGACTCGCGGAGCCGAGCGCCAAAGTTACGCCCCTGCCGCCGCTGGGCCAGCGCATCGCAGTGGCGCGCGATGTCGCCTTCGGCTTCGCCTATCGCTCGGTGCTCGAGGGCTGGCGCGAGGCGGGCGCCGAGCTCGCGGTCTTCTCGCCGCTCGCCGATGAGACACCGGGGGATGATGCCGACGCGATTTATCTCCCGGGCGGCTATCCCGAGCTCCATGCCGGCCAGCTGGGGGCGAACCGGCGCTTCCTCGAGGGGCTGCAGGCCGCCGCGGCACGCGGGGCCACGGTCTATGGCGAGTGCGGCGGGTTCATGGTGCTGGGACAGGGGCTCGTCGATGCCCAGGGCGAGCGTCACCCCATGGCGGGGCTCTTGCCGGTGACCACGAGCTTTGCGGCGCCCAGCCTGCATCTGGGATATCGCGAGGCGCGGCTCGCCTGCGCGACACCGCTGGGATCCGCGGGCGCCAGTTTCCGCGGCCATGAGTTCCACTATGCGAGCCTGCTCGAAACCGACGGGCCGCCGCTGTTTCAAGTGGCGGACGGCGCCGGCACCTCGCTGGGTCAAGCGGGAGCCGCTCGGGGATCGGTGATGGGGTCTTTCCTGCACTTGATCGACCAGACGGAATTACCCGCAAGGAACGGATAGCGAGCGATGGCCCGGCGGCCTATCTCTAGAGTCATGAGCGACAGAGCCCTCTCCCCCGCGGGCGCCGCCTCGACCCACGAGGACCCCCGCTGGACCGCCGTCGCGACGCGCGATGCCGCCGCCGACGGCAGCTTCGTCTTCGCCGTGAAGACCACCGGCGTCTACTGCCGGCCCTCTTGCGCGAGCCGCCGGGCGCGGCGCGAAAACGTGGTGTTTTACCGCGGACCCGAGGCGGCGGAAGCCGCTGGCTACCGCGCCTGCAAGCGCTGCCGGCCCAAGGCTACGCGAGAGAGCGACCCCGCGCTCCAGAAAGTGCAGCGGGCGTCGGGGCTGATCGATCAGGCGCTCATCGAAGGCGAGAGCGGTCCGCCCGCCCTTGGCGCCCTCGCGGCGCAGGTCGCGACCAGCCCGCATCACCTGCTGCGCCTTTTCAAGA
>DATMMM010000144.1:0-4443 GCA_035569735.1 Allostellaceae bacterium
GGACGGCGCTGCTGCCCGACCGACCCTTTGCGATCCAGCTGATCAATGCTGCCGCGGAGGCCGCGATCGTCGGCGGGCTGGCGGATTGGTTCGCGGTGACCGCCTTGTTCCGGAGGCCGATGGGCCTGCCGATTCCGCACACCGCGCTGATCCCCGCTCGCAAGGACGAGATCGGCAAGTCGCTGGCAGGCTTCGTGCGCGACCAGTTCCTCGACCCGCCCGTGCTGATCGAGCGCCTCCGCGCCGAGAACCGGGCCCTGCAGCTGGGCGAGCTGCTGGCGAGCGATACGGCGGCGGCTTTTGTCGCCGATCGCGTCGCCGCCGTGGTGCCGATCGTCCTGAGTTCGGTCGACGACGCGAGCGTCCGAGCCTTCTTGCGCGACGTGGCCCAGGACGGGCTGCGGCGGCTCGACCTGGTCGCGACGATGGACGCGATCATCGAGGCCCTGATCCGCGACGGCAAGCACATGGAATTGGTGGACGCCCTCGTCGACGTTCTCGAGCCGTCGCTCGAGGCGCTCGGCGCGGTCATCGCCGAGAAGGTCGGCGAGCGGACGGGCCGGTTCTTTCCGAGCTATTTCGACCGCAAGATCGGCGACGGCATCGTCAATGGCGTCGAGAAATGGCTGCGCGCGGCGCGCATGCCCGAGGGCGCCGAGCGGCTCCGGCTTGACGCCTGGATCAGGGCAAGGCTCGCCGAGCTCCGGGCATCGCCGGACTATGCGGCTCTCATGGAGCGAGCGCAGGCGGCGATCGTTACGCATCCGGCGCTGTCGCATGCGCTCGCGACCATCTGGGACGAGGTCAAGCGCGAGCTCGCCGCGGACGCGCGCTCGTCGAGCCCGCGCGCCGGCAAGATCGCGGGCGAGATCGCCCGGACCATCGGCCGGCTCCTGCGGGAATCGCCCGAGCTCCAGCGGCTCCTGAATTCCGCGATCGAGGGGGTGATCGTGGGCTACATCACGCCCTGGCGCGCGCAGATCGCCGATTACATCGCCGGCGTCGTCGCGGGCTGGGACGGCCGCAAGGTCGCGGACGTGATCGAGCTCCAGGTGGGAAGGGACCTGCAATACGTCCGGATCAACGGCACCTTGGTCGGGGCGCTGATCGGCAGCGCCCTCTTCCTGATGCGGGCGGGGTTGCCGAGCCTGCTCGCAGCGATGTCCGCGATCGCGCTCTGACGGGCGCGGCGCTTACTCCGCCGCCTGCCGGCTCTCCGCGTAGGCGGTGAGCTGCGGCATCACCCGCTCGGCGAGGAGCCACATGGATTTCTTGTGCAGGACTTTGTCATCCCAGTCCTTCTGAGTGACCAGCAAGGTACCGAAGTATCCGAGCTGGTCGATCAGCGCCACGAGCTGGTCGAGAACGCTCTTCGGGCTGCCGGAGATCACCATGAGGCCGAGGCACTTCTGCCAGGTGAGCTCCGCGTCGGGCATATCGGGATCGGGCTTGAAGATGCTGAGCAGCTTGTAGGTCGCGAGGTTGTCGCGCAGGTATTTGTAGTACCAGGCCGGGCTGCAGGTCTCGTTGGAGAGATAATCTCGCGCTTCGGCGTCGGTCTCCGTCACCACGATCGAGCGCGCGACGCGCCAATTGCCCCGGTCGGGCTTGCGGCCGGCGGAGGCGGCGCCGTCGCGATAGACCTCCCAGTGGGTCTTCACATTGGCGGCCGGCGTGAAGTTGGCGGAGATCATTCCCCAGCCGCGCTCGCCGGCAAAGCGCGCCGTGCCCGAGCGCGGGCTCATCACTGACATCGCAAGCGGCGGATAGGGCTTCTGGTAGGGCTTCAGCATCGGGCCGATGCCAAGGTGCTTCTGCATCTGCTGGTCGACCACGATGTCCCAGTATTTCCCGTGCAGCCGATAGGGCGGATCGGAGGCCCAGATGCGATGGATCATGTCGATCGATTCCGCCATCATCTCGGCGCGGTTCTTCTCGAAGGTCTGGAACAGCTCGAAATCGGAGCCGAGCCCGCCGGGCCCCACGCCCATGATGAAGCGGCCCTCGCTCAGGTGATCGAACTGAGCGGCGTTGCCCGCGACCACCGCGGGGTGGTGCTGGGGCAGGTTCAAGACGGCGGTGCCGAATTTGATCCGCTTGGTGACGGGGATCAGCGTCGCCATGAATTGCAGAGGGTCGGGGATCGGCTCGGTTTTGCAGGCGTAATGCTCGCCGACCCAGGCCTCGTCGTAGCCGAGCGCCTCCGCATGCAGGATCGACTCCCGATCCTCCTTGAATACCTCGAGATAGCCCCGCGCGGGATCGTGGATGGGCATCATGAAGAGGCCGAGGCGCATGAAGGTCTCCTTCTCAGCGTGCCCGCGCCAGAGGAGGGCGCGGCTAAAGTCGAGCGATGGGTCCGCCGTACTTGCGCTCGAAGCGTGCCCAGGCGGCATCCGCCGCTCGTGCCGCGCCGTCGATTACCGCCAGCGGGTCGACGGTCTTGACCTCGCCATCCTCGACCAGGATGCGGCCATCCACCATGACCAGCTCCACGTCGTGCGCATGAGCGTGATAGGCGAGGTTCTGCACGGGATCGAGCACCGGCTGCAGGCCGAGCGCCCGGAAATCCAGCATGATGAGGTCGGCGCGCTTGCCGGCCTCCAGCGAGCCGATCTCGCGCTCCAGGCCCATGGCGCGCGCGCCGCCCATGGTCGCCATCTCCAGCACGTCGGTCGAGAGCAGCGCCACGGGGTCCTCGGTCTTGATCCGGGCACCGGTAATCGCCGCGCGCAGCACGTCGAAATAGTCGCCGAACATGTTGTCGATGCCGAGCGCCACGTTGATGCCGCGCTTGCGGAAGGCATTGACCGGCGCGATCAGGCCGCGGAACGCGTTCATCAGCGGACAATGCGCGACATGCGCGCCGGTCTCGGCGAGAATGTCGATGTCGCGCTCGCCGATCACATAGCAATGCGTCGCCACCGTGTCCGGCCCGAGCACGCCTTGGTCGCGAGCGAAGACGAAAGGTCCAGCGCCGTGAATGCGCTCGGCCGCCTCGTGCTCGAACCGGCTCCAGCCGAGATGGATGGTGAGCCGCAGCCCCATGCGGTCGGCGAGCGCGCGGATCTGCCGGAGCTGCTCGCGCGAGGAGCTGATGGTCATGTTGGGCGCGAGGATCGCGGTGATGCGTCCGTCGGCGCGCCCGTGCCAGCGCTCGGCGAAGCCGCGGGCTCGCTCCAGCTGCGCCTTATTGGCGGCGGGGTCGAAGACGAATTCGCCTTTCACCATCCGGTCGGGATCGGCGTCCCCGATCATCTCGCCCATGGCGCTGCGGATGCCCAGGCGCTCGACGAAGGGCGCCAGCACCTCGACCTCTTCCTCGAGCTCCATCACGGTGGTGCAGCCGCTGCGCAGCAGCTCGACGTAGTTGAGCGCGCCCACCGCCGCGCGCTCCTCGCCGCGGAGCACGGTCGACATCGGGAAATAGAGGCCGGTCGGCGCCGCGAAACCCGCATCCTCCGAGCGGCCGCGAAAGATCGTGTAGCCGACGTGGGAATGGATGTTGACGAAGCCGGGCGCCACGACCTTGTCGCGCCCGTCGATGACGCGCTCGGCCCGGGCATGTCGCGCGACCACCGCCTCCGATGGCCCGACATCGACGATGCGATCTCCCTCCACGTAGATCGCGCCGCGCCGATGGATCGTGCGGCCGGGGTCGACCGTGAGAACCGTCGCGTCCTTGATCAGCAGGCTCATCGCGATCTCCGATCGATGCCGAAGCGCCGGGCTGGCGCGATCAGGATACACGCGATCCCAACGGGGACAAACGGTTGACAGGCACGGGGCGAGGTCCGACCATCGCTTTGTCGCCGGACAACGGCAAATGGCAAAACGGGAGGGACGCATGAACGCAGCAATCGTGGCAAGCGGCGCGGGTTGGCGCGCCAGGATGGTTTCGGCGGCGGCGGGCGCCCTGCTGCTTGCGCTCGCGGTTCCGCAGGCTCAGGCGGCGCCCAAGACGCTGGAACCCGGCGTGCTCAATGTTGGGTTGAACGGCGACATGCCGATGACCAGCGTGAAGGACGATAAGCTCATCGGCTCCGACGGCGAGATCATGAACTTGGTCGCCGAGCGGCTCGGGCTCAAGGTCAAGACCAATCAGATGGAATGGTCGGCGCTCATCCAGTCGACCAAGCAAGGCAAGCTCGACGTCATGCACGGCGCCATGGGCTGGATCAAGCCGCGCACGGAGATCATGCTGCTGAGCGATCCGGTCTACTACTTCGGAACCACGCTCGCCCAGAAGAAGGCGACCAACTACAGCACCTTCGCGGACATGAAGGGCAAGAAGGTCGGCACGGTCACCGGCTTCACCCTGGTGCCGGAGCTGAAGACCGTCGACGGCATCGGCGAGGTCAAGCTCTACGACACCTCGGACGGCGCCTTGCAGGATCTGACCGCGGGGCGCGTCGACATCGTCATCCTCGATCCGCCGCTCAT
>DATMMM010000145.1:0-2631 GCA_035569735.1 Allostellaceae bacterium
GGCCCCGGCCACTGCTTGAGAGCGATCTCGAGGGCGGCACTGGTGTCGTCGATGCCGGAGTGAAAGACGCTCAGCACCGAGCCGCCATGGGACATCACGTCTTCGAGCACGTCGGCGAACCCATCATTGGAGAGATAGCCGGTCCGCACCGCGGCGTCGTCAGGCTCGCGTCTCACCTTGAAGCCGACCCAGAACGGCGCGCCCGTCGATTTGCAGGCGTCGCTGACCCATTTCCGATGGGTGTTGCTCCCCGTCGATTCCGCCAGGAGGAAATCGACGCCGGCCTCGAGCAGGAGCTCCGCCTGCTCGCGGAGATTGGCGCGGAACTGCTCTTCGGTGAAGCGCGAGCGCTGCCGCAAGGTGGCGAGGTTCTCGCCGCCGGTCGTCATCCCGAAGTTCGAGATCGCCCCGGCAATCAGCACCGGCCGGTCGCGGCCCGCCTTGTCGCGCGCCTCGCGGGCCAGCAGGACCGCGCGTCGATTGAGCTCTCCCGTGAGGTCGCCCATGCCCAGGGGCTCGAGGTTGTGCCGCGCCGAGGCGTAGGTGTTCGTGGTCAGAATGTCGACGCCCGCCTTGACGTAGAGCTCGTGCATGAGCTGCACCGTCGCGGGGTGCGTCTGGAGCGCCGTCGCCGCCCAGGCGGTGTGGTAGATGGGCAGTCCCATCTCCTGGAGCTGAGTCCCGATGGCGCCATCGAGGATGATGACCTCGCCTTGGCCGATGCGTTTCTCCAGATTGTCGAACTGGCTCATGTTTCCCTCCCCAAGCTGAGCCTACGAATGTTGGCTCCAGCGATTCCCATGACGACAATAACGCCTCGCCGGGACGGGCGCGAGATCGCAAAGGCGGCCCGAGCACTCGTCAGGATGCCGCGAACTTGATGCCGCAGGCTGCAAAATAGCTGTCGAGAGCCGCGGGGGCGCCGGACGGCTCGGCGAGCGCCACATAAGTGTCGGGCCTGAGGAGATAGATGGCGTCGCGCACCAGGCCGGCTCTCTCATGCGCCGATTTCCAGTCGAAGACGTGCAACGGCATCTGGCGAGCGGCGCACCAGGCCTTGAGCTCCGAGCTTGCCGAGCCGTAGACGTGCACCTGCCAGGCGATCGCCGAGAGCGGGGCGAAATTATCCGCACCGTCGTTGCGTACCCACGGCAGACGATCGCCGCCGCGGACACGGCCGGCAGAGCCGGCGCTCAGCGGCCCTCCGCGGTAATTGAGGGTGATCTGCGAGACGGTTCGGAAGAGATACTCGCGAGCCGCCTTGAACGCGAGGACCTTGGGGAACACCACAGGCACGATGCGCGTACGCAGCACCGCCGCGATGGGTCCCTCGGCTGTCGCCAGAGTGAATATGCGATCGGTGGTCGCGACGAGCCGCCGGGCAAAGCCGATCCGCTCGGCCTCATAGGTGTCGAGCAGGCTGTCCGGCGCACGTCCGGCGATCGCGGCCGCCAGTTTCCAGGCCAGGTTGATCGCGTCGCCGATTCCCGTGTTCATGCCTTGGCCGCCGGCGGGGCTGTGTATGTGCGCGGCGTCGCCGAGCAGGAAGGCGCGGCCTTTTCGGAAATGGTCCGTCACGCGGTGGTGCACGTGGTAGGTCGAGAACCAGTTTACCGTCTCGACCTGAACCCTGAGTTGCTTGATCGCTCGATCGCGGACGTCCTCGAACTTGAGGGTATCCGCGCGGTCGGCGCGCTCGTCCCGCAGGGTTCCGATGAGACGCGCCCGCCCCTTACCCGCCAATGGAAAGACAGCGACGAAATCGGCTTCGTCCAGATCGACGTGGAGCTCGCCATCGACCGCGGGACCCGCGGCGTCCACATCGGCGACGTAGAATAAATGCCGGTAAGTACCGCCGGGATACCCGGTGCCGAGCGTCTCGCGGACGGTCGAGCGAGCGCCGTCGCAGCCCGCGATATATTTTGCCTCGCATCGGTCCTCTTGGCCGCTGAGCCCGCGCAGGCACGCGATGATGCGATCGTTCTCCTGGGTGAAGCTCACCAACTCCATCTGTCGCTCGACCGACACGCCGAGCACCTTCAATCGGTCGATCAGAAGCCGCTCGTGCTCGTCCTGCGGATAGATATGCAGGAACGGATAGGGCGTCAAATCCTGGCCGACGGTCTCGAACGGCAGACGCGCGGCCCGCTCGCCTTTGACCCATAAATTGACGGCGGGAACCTTATGCCCGCGCTGGACGACGGCGTCCGCGAGATCGAGCTGACGATAAAGCTCGAGGGTCCGAGCCTGAACCGCCAGAGCCCGCGATGTCGTACCGGGCTCGGCGGTCTTGTCGATGATGCGGATCTTCACGCCCAGCTTGGTGAGCCAGAGCGCCAGGACAAGCCCGGTCGGACCGGCACCGACGATCAGAACATCGCTGCCAGACATGGCATCCTCCGTGTCGGACTCGGCAGATTATTCCGGCGCGAGGACCGGTGGAAAGCCGGGCGCGCGGAGATCCGTGCCCACGGCATCCTCCAAGAGCTGCACGATGCGGGTGGACCAGGCGTCGCCGCCGTACTGGGCCTGGCCGCGCCGGAAGATCTGCTCCGTCATGCCCGCGAGCTCGAGCGGCACGCCGAAATCGCGGCCGAGCTGGTGCGCGAAGCCCAGATCCTTGCAAGCGAG
>DATMMM010000146.1:0-13671 GCA_035569735.1 Allostellaceae bacterium
GCATGAACGGCGGTGGCGGTCTTGTTGCCGGTGTTGTCCTTCAGCCAGATCAGGACGCCGTCGTCGCCGATGTCGAAGGCGAAGTTGGCGCCGATCGGGGTGGCAATCACCGCGCCGTCGTCGAGCGCCGTCCGCTTCGTGCGATCGATCGCGGATTGACCGTACTTGGCGCTGACGATGACCAGCGTCGATTCGGCCAGACCCTGGCCATGCAATGCGCCGACCATCTGTCCGATGGATTGATCGACGAAGGCGATGCTGTTGGCAAGATTGGCGCTCGGCGTCGCCACCGGATCGGTATAGCCGCCGATCGCGAGCTTCTGCCCGACACTGACGGACTGGAAGTTCATGCCGAGGATCGTGGGGACCCCGAGGTGATGCTTGCCGGTGTGGTCGAAGCCGTTGATCTCGTTGAGGACGGCCTGGACCTTGATGCCGTCATAGTACTCGACCCCGGCGATCGTGCTGGTGAAGTCGCTCTTGCACAAAGGGCCGGGGCAGTTGGGGTCGGTGGCGGGATTGGGCGCGGTCGAGTGCAGGCCGAGGTTGGCGATCAGCTGCACATTGGCGGCGCTCAAATCCGAATTGATCTCCGGCGCGAAGAAGTCGTCCACATTGGTGCCGGGCCCGTTGGCTGGCTGGGTGCTCGGGGCATTGCCGTTAATGATGTCGTAGGCGGCATGCTTGTCCGACCACGCGGTCTGCAGCTGGTGCGCGTGGAGGACGCCGAAAATCGTATTGGTGTGGATCAGATTGTGCGGCCAGACAGGATGGCAGTGGCCGCCGCCAGTTGCGCCGGCAGGTTGTTGGGGCTGATCGCGACGCCACTGTTGAGGCCCGTGAGCGCCGCGGGCACCCCGCCGTCGATCCCGTGCAGGTCCGTGTCGACGGGCTCGGCGATGTTCATCTCCGTGCCCGGACCCACCGTGCAGTTGGTGCCCGACGCGAAGAGCGTGCGGTCGTAGCTGTCGTCGTAGAATATGCCGGTCGACTTGGAGGTTCCGCCCGTGATCTGCGCCAGCAGGCCGGGAAAGGAGTCCGATGGCTTCGTGGTCGAGGCGTTGGGGAAGGTGGTGCCGTGCTTGGTCAGCTCGGCCAGGTGCGGACAAGTTCCCCCGGCCACGCAGTTCTCGAGATCGACGGCGTGGAAGCCGTCGATGCTTACCAGGAGTACGTGTTTGATCCGGCTATCCGCATGCGCGCTCGGCGACATCAAGAAACTGGCGCCCAGCGCCGCGGCGGCCGTGGTCGTCATCAACGATCGAATAAAGCCTTTCATGGCGCGGATCCCCCTCGAAGGTTTGTGGAAACAGCGCCGAAGCGTTGCCGCGATGCGATGACACCACGATGTCGATACGGGGCCAGTTTGACGTCTTGCGCGCGCGTCGCCTGATTTGACGCAGCCCTCTCAGGCGAGCCGTTCCCAGACCAGGGTGGAGACGCTCATCTTGCCGTCGCGCGGATTGGGGGCGGGCGCGGTGGTGAGGGTGAGCCGGTTGCCCTCGAGTTTGTAGAACCGCACGACGTCCGTGCCGGTCCAGGCCTGGTTCCAGGACTGCTCGACGTGATGGACCACGCGGTCGGGCTCGATTGTGTAGCGCCCGGCATAGGCGACCATGGTCCGGAAAAGTGCCGCCGCCTCGGCCTCGCTGGGCGCGGCGCCGCCAGGCGCCTTGCGGTTCTCGGCCAGGACCAGCGCGGTCATGCGGCCCTCGGCCGTGTAGATCAGCGTGCCGCTGGGATGAGCGCCCCAGAGCGGCGCCGCCTCGCCGGTCTCGAGTATCTTGCGCTCGGTGGAGCTGAGCGTCCAGGTACCGACGAAGGGATTGGTCACGTGGCGGCCTCCGCGCTCAACCGACCGAGGCCGCGAGGCGCGGCAGGTGTTCGGCGAGCCGGCCACCCAGCCGCACCGGCTCGATCCGGCGCGCGAGCCCGGTCGTGTCGTCGGTCTCCACGAAGACCGCGCAGAGCGTGGCCTCGCCGTCCGCGGCCCGGAGCCGCTCGCCCGGGAGCTTGGTGACGAAGCGCGCGACCGCGCCCTCCTTCTGCATGCCGATGACAGAATCGTAGTCGCCGCACATGCCACAATCCGTTTGATACCCTGTTCCGTGGCCCAAGATCTGCGCGTCGGCCGTGGGGACGTGCGAGTGCGTGCCGACCACCATCGAGGCGCGGCCATCGGCGAAATGCCCCATCGCCATCTTTTCCGAGGTGGCCTCGCCGTGGAAATCGATCACCACCGCCTGCACCTCGCCGAGCGGATGCAGGCCGAGCTCGCGCTCGACCGCGGCGAAGGGGCAATCGATCGCGTCCATGAAGAGCCGCGCCATCGGGTTCAGCACCAGCACGCGCCGGCCGTCGGCGAGATCGAAGACGCGCGCGCCCACGCCGGGCGTTCCCGCGGGCAGGTTGAGCGGCCTGAGCAGCCGCGGGTCGCCGCCGATGGTGCCCATCAGCTCCCGCTGGTCCCAGACGTGGTTGCCGGTGGTGATGACGTCGGCGCCGGCGGCGTAGAGCTCGGCGCAGAGCTTGTCGGTGATGCCGAAGCCGCCCGCGGCATTCTCGCCGTTCACCACCACGAAATCGAGGCCGAGCTCGCGCCGCAACCGCGGCACATGCGCCTTTACCGCCTCGCGCCCCGCCCGCCCCACCACATCGCCGCACGCCAGGAGTCTCATTCGGTACCTCGCACACACTTCAGCTAGCTTAGAGCACGCCCCGGCTGGATGGAAATCACGGCGTCCTTCGACTCGCCGCCCAAGCGCGGCGGCTCAGGATGAGGCGATGTTCTTTGCGCCATCGAACATCTTCCTCATCCTGAGCCACGCGCATCGCTCGGCGCGATAGAGCAGCGCTCGGCATGAGGGCGCGTGAGTCGAAGGACGCACTATGTTGGCCTACGCGGGAATCGCTCTAATCGTTGCTGACCATCACCTCGTGCTCGGTCGCGACCGCATCAAGCGACGAGTCATCCGGTCCAGCCGGCACGCTCTCGACTTCTTGCGCGCTGAAGGCGAGGCCGACGGCGAGCACTGCGCCCGTGCGCCGCAAACCCGCCAACGTGCGGTCGTAAAAGCCGGCGCCGTAGCCCAGGCGGCGGCAGGCGCGGTCGAAGGCGAGCATGGGGACCAGCAGCAGCGCGGGGACGAGCGTGGGTGCCGCCGGGAGCGGCGCCTCGATCCGCATGATGTCGGGGGCGAGCCGATCGCCCGGGACCCACGCGCGGAAGCCGAGCGGCTCTCCCGGCACAAGCGAGACCGGCAGCGCCAGGCGATAGCCGAGTTCCGACAAGGCCTGCATCGCCGGCCGCGGATCGATCTCGTCCCGGATCGGCCAATAGCCGGAGATCGCGCCACCCCGAGCGAGCCCTTTCGTCCCGATCCACCCGATCAGCCGATCCCGCAGGGCGAGGCTCGCGGCGGCGCGCGCCTCGACGCCGAGCGCCGCGCGGCGAGCGCGCATGATCTTGCGCAGCGCGGCCTTCTCACCGGCGATGGTCTCGGGGCTCATGGAGGGCCAAGGAAAGCGGATGGAGCCGCCTCGGCCGTCGGCATTGACGAACCCTCTAGGCCCGCTTTCGCAGGTGGGCGCCATATACCGGAACCAGGGTTCCGGCAGGGACAGCTCCCGAGGTCTCGATATCGGCCCCGGGGTTTGTGCGGCCTAACGCACCAGGCAGCCCCATCCTCAACCAATGTGGGTTGTTTCGAGGCGAACTGCAATCGTCTCGATGCGCCGGGCGAGCTCCTCCATGCCGTGGGCGAGTGCGGCGGTATCGACGCCGTTGCCCTCAGCGGCGGCATGCCGGCGCAGCGTTGCGTGGGCCTCGGCGAGCTCGTCGGTGATCACCAGCGCCGCCAGCACCAGGAGCCGCGCCTCGCCGATCTGCCCCAGCTTCTTCACGAACTCCGCGGTCTTGCGGTCGAGGTAGAGGGCGAGCTCCTTGATGCGCCCCTCCTCCCCCTCCTCGCAGGCGACGGGATAGCTGCGGCCGTTAACCGTAAGATGAACCTCTGGCATCAGCCCTCCAGCACCCGGTCGAGCCGGCCGATCGCCTGGTCGAGCCGGCTTGCCACGGTCTGGGTCACCTGGCTCAGGCTCGCGTATTGCGCCTTGGCGTCGGCGAGCGCCCGCTCGAGGCCCGGGCGACCCGCGGCGGCGGGGCCGGCCTGCTCGATCGCCGCCTCCAGACGCAGCACCGCGCGCTCGAGGCGCTTGGCGGCTTCGACGACGCGGCTGAGATCGCTCATGGCGGTACTGCGCTTCCCCCCGACTCGGACCACCTTACGCGGCCCCCAAACGCACCGTCAATGCGCCGCGAGCCGCTTGCGCAGGAAGTACCGCGTCTGCCCCGGCGGGTAGTCCTCGAGGCTCCCGAACACGCTGTAGCCGCATTTTTGGTAGAAGCCGGGCGCCTGGAAAGTGTCGAGCCAGGCGGAGTGGCAGCCCTGCTCCAGCGCGCGCCGCTCCGCCCGCGCCAGGAGATCGCGGCCGTAGCCCTGCCCCCTGAGCTCGTCGTGCACCCAGAGATTGTCGACGAAGAGCCACTCCCAGCCGATCACGCCGTCGAGCCCACCCGAGAGCGCGCCCTTGGCGTCGCGCAGCAGGATCGCGAACCGCTGGTCGCGCCCGGGCACGGTGCGGGCGTTGAAGTCGTCGATCCCGCGCTCCAGCACCTTGCGGTCCTCGCGCGAAGGCGCCTCGTCGATGCTGATCCGGATCGGCGGTTTCATGAGGGGCGTGAGTGTGCCATCCCGCGATGCTTCTGGCGACCGGCTGATGCAGGGCCGGCATCGAGAGACGGCGGTTGACGCCTAACGCCGCCCCCGGCAAGGTGCCGTTCGATGCGCGCGACCGCCTCGATCAACCAGAGATGAGTGCCACCGAAGCGCCTAAGACCGAAGCGCCGCCCTTGCCTGCGCCGCGGGACCCCGGGCTTCGCGAGATGGCGAACGCCATCCGCGCGCTCGCTATGGATGCCGTCGAGAAAGCCAAGAGCGGCCACCCCGGCATGCCCATGGGCATGGCCGACGTGGCGACGGTGCTGTTCACCAAGTTCCTGAAATTCGATCCGCGCGAGCCCCTTTGGCCCAACCGCGACCGCTTCGTGCTCTCCGCTGGCCACGGCTCGATGCTGCTCTATTCGCTCCTCTACCTCACCGGCTACCCCGAGATGACGCTCGACGAGCTGAAGCGCTTCCGCCAGCTTGGCAGCCGCACCGCGGGCCATCCGGAATACGGCCACGCGCCCGGCATCGAGACCACCACCGGTCCGCTGGGCCAGGGTCTCGGCAATTCGGTCGGCATGGCGCTCGCCGAGCGGATCCTGAACGCGCGCTTCGGCGACGCGCTGGTCGACCACCGCACCTATGCGATCGTCGGCGACGGCTGTCTGATGGAGGGCATCAGCCACGAGGCGATCTCGCTGGCGGGGCACCTGAAGCTCAGCAAGCTCACCGTGCTCTGGGACGACAATTCCATCACCATCGACGGCCCGACCAATCTCGCCTACTCCGGCGATCAGCTCGAGCGCTTCGAGGCCGCGGGCTGGAATGTCGCGGCGGCGGACGGGCACGACACGGACGCGGTGGCGGCCGCGCTCGAGCGCGCGCAGGAGAGCGACCGCCCCTCCTTCATCGCCTGCCGCACCACGATTGCGTTTGGCGCGCCCACCAAGGCCGGCACCGCCGCCGCCCACGGCTCGCCGTTGGGCGCCGCCGAAATCGAGGGCGCGCGCAAGCGGCTCAATTGGCCCTCCCCGCCCTTCGAGGTGCCCGAGCCGATCCGCGCACGATGGCGCGCGGCGGGCGCCAAGGGCGCGGAGACCGCGCGCGCCTGGCGCGAGCGTCTGGCGCAAGCGCCGGCGGAGCTGCGGCGCGAGTTCGAGCGCCGCCAATCGGGCGAGTTGCCGAGCGGGTGGCGCGCGACGCTCGGCGCGGTCAAAGAGAAATTCGCGGCGGAGGCGCCGAAGATCGCGACGCGTCAGGCATCGGGCGCCGTGCTCGATGCCCTGGCCCCGGTGATGCCCGAGCTGATCGGCGGCTCCGCCGACCTCACGCCGTCCAACAACACCAAGGCCAAGGGCCAAGCCGAACTTACGCCCAAGAATTACGGCGGCAGCTACATTCATTACGGCGTGCGCGAGCACGGCATGGCCGCCGCGATGAACGGGTTGGCGCTCCATGGCGGCGTCGTCCCTTATGGCGGTACGTTCCTGATCTTCACGGATTACTGCCGGCCCGCGATCCGGCTCTCGGCACTGATGGGCGTGCGCGTGATCTATGTGATGACTCATGACTCGATCGGCCTCGGCGAGGACGGGCCGACGCACCAGCCGATCGAGCAGCTCGCGGCCTTGCGCGCCATTCCGGGCCTGCGCGTGTTCCGGCCGGCGGATCCCGTGGAGACCGCGGAGTGCTGGGAGCTGGCGCTCTCGGCACCCAAGACGCCCGCGATCATCGCGCTCACCCGACAGGGCGTGCCGACGCTTCGGCGCGATACACAGAAGAACCGCTCGGCGCGCGGCGGCTATGTGCTGGCGGAGGCCGAGGGCGCGCGGCGCCTGACACTTATTGCCACAGGCTCGGAAGTTGCCTTGGCCATGGCGGCGCGCGATCTCCTGAAAGCGAAGGGCGTCACCGCGGCCGTGGTCTCGCTGCCGTGCTGGGAATTGTTCGACGCCGAGGACGTGGCCTATCGCAAGAGCGTGCTGGGCGCGGCGCCGCGCGTCGCGGTGGAAGCGGCATCGCCCTTCGGCTGGGAGCGCTACGTCGGCGAGACCGGCGCCATCGTCGGCATGACCGGCTTCGGCGCCTCCGCCCCCGCCGAGGATCTGTTCCGCCACTTCGGCCTCACCGCCGAGAAAGTCGCCGAGGCGGCGCTGAAGGTTATCTAGTCAGAAGGTTCACCACGGAAAGACGGTTCGCGGCGAAGCCGCAATCAACGAAGGCTTAGCGCAGAGGCCGCCGAGGATGCGCAGGGGACGCGATGGCGTAGAGTCCCACTGCGACCTCCGCGCATCCTCCGCGACCTCTGCGCTAAGACTTTTTTGATCAAAGGGTTCGTTCGGAGGGGCTGATGGCCACACGCATTGCGATCAACGGGTTCGGCCGCATCGGGCGGCTGGTGCTGCGCGCGCTTCACGAGTGTCGGCGCGACGACGTGCAGTGCGTCGCCATCAACGACCTCGGCTCCGTCCATGCGAACGCGTATCTGCTGAAGCACGACAGCGTCCACGGGCCCTTCCCCGGCGAGATCAAGACCGGCGACAGTTGGATGGACATCGGCCGCGGGCACATCGCCGTCTCCTGCGAGCGCGATCCCGCGAAGCTGCCGTGGCGCGACCTCAAGGTCGACGTGGCGCTGGAATGCACGGGCATCTTCACCAAGCGCGAGGCGGCGGCGAAGCATCTGGAGGCCGGTGCCAAGCGCGTCATCGTCTCGGCGCCCGCGGACGGCGTCGACTTCACGCTGGTGATGGGCGTCAACAGCGATCAGCTCAACCCGAAGCAGACGGTGATCTCGAACGGCTCCTGCACCACCAATTGCCTGGCACCCGTCGCCTATGTGCTGAACGAGAGCCTCGGCATCGAGCACGGCTACATGACGACGGTGCACTCCTATACCGGCGATCAGCCGACCGTCGACACGCTGCACAAGGATCTGCGGCGCGCCCGCGCGGCGGCGCTCTCGATGATCCCGACCTCGACCGGCGCCGCGCGCGCGCTCGGCCTCGTGCTGCCGGCGCTCAAGGGCAGGCTCGACGGCACCTCGATCCGGGTGCCGACGGCCAACGTCTCGCTGATCGATTTCAAGTTCACCGCGGGCCGCGATACCTCGGGGCCGGAGATCAACGAGCTCATGGTGAGCGCCGCGGGCTCCAACCGCTTCCGCGGCATCCTAACGGTGAACGACGAGGAGCTGGTCTCCTCCGACTTCAAGCACAACCCCGCAAGCTCGATCTTCGACTTGACGCAGACCACCGTGCTCGGCAAGCGCTTCTGCCGGGTGCTCTCGTGGTACGACAACGAGTGGGGTTTCTCCAACCGCATGGTCGATGCCGCCGCCGCGGTCGGCAAGCTCGGCTGAGCATTCCCCGCGGGTGAGCGGCAAGCGGATCATCGTCCATTCGCTCGCCCACGCGCGGGCCGTGCTTGCCGCGGCCCGCGATCTCCGGGTTCCCGTCACCCTCGCCAGCGCCGCGGGCGCCGGCGGCTACGCGGGCCCGCTCTGGTTCAAATCGCTGATCGCGGCCGCGCACGCGGAGTTTCCCGAGGCCGAGGCCGATGCCCTCCTCGACTGCGGCGGCGAGGCCGGCACCACGCTGGCCGCACTCCGCCACGGCTTCAAGCGGGCGCGCTTCACGGGCGACGCGGCGGCTCTCCAACCCCTGCGCGAGATCGCCAAGGAACTCAGCGCCGAGATCGAGACGGGCGATGCGCCGGAAGCGCTCGATCTCCTCAACGAGAGCGACCCGGAGGCGGCGGCGCGCGCTTATCTGGAGCGCCCTCCGTTTAGGTAGAAGCGCCCCCTCGCCTCCCTTCTCCCCAGCCCCTCTCCGCCGCGATAGCGGGGGAGAGGGAGGGGCCCGATCGCTCGTCAGAGCGATCGAGAAGGTGAGGTGGGGCGGCGACGGTTGCAGCTATTTCTCTGCCGGTGATCCATTCTCGAACGGCGCAACCCCACCTCACCCGGCCGTCGCTGGCGCGTCGGCCACCCTCTCCCCCGCTTTCGCGGCGGAGAGGGGCCGCAGAAACGACACGCGCGAAAAGATTTGTGAATGCCGCGCGCGCCTATCTGGCGCAGGCAAAATGCCCCGCCTAAGCCACTCGCCCGGCTTGGCCGGCCGAGGCACCATCTGATATATCCGGGCCGATCAGCGCGCCCGCCGGTCGGCGCAGGAGGTTAGCCATGCGTATGAGCGAGCAGGTCAAGCGGATCCTCAACAATTACGAAAGCGACAGCCCCGGGACCAAGGCCAATCTCGCGCGCATCCTGATGCACGGCCGGCTCGGCGGCACCGGCAAGCTGGTGATCCTGCCGGTGGACCAGGGCTTCGAGCACGGGCCCGCGCGCAGCTTCGCGCCGAACCCGCCGGCCTACGATCCGCACTATCATTATCAGCTCGCGATCGAGGCCGGGCTCAACGCCTATGCAGCGCCGCTCGGCTTCCTCGAAGCCGGCGCCAGCACCTTCGCAGGCGCCATCCCGACCATCCTGAAGCTCAACAGCGCCAACAGCCTGTCGCGCGCGAAGGAAGCGCCCTCGCAGGCGGTCACCGCCGGCGTCCAGGACGCGGTCAGGCTCGGCTGCGCCGCCATCGGCTACACGATCTATCCGGGCTCGGACGCCGCCTACCACATGATGGAGGAGATCGCCGAGCTCGCGCGCGAGGCCAAGTCCCACGGCCTTGCAGTGGTGATCTGGTCCTATCCGCGCGGCGGCGCGCTCTCCAAGCAAGGCGAGACCGCGGTCGACGTCTGCGCCTATGCCGCGCATATGGCGGCGCTCCTGGGCGCGCACATCATCAAAGTGAAGCCGCCCACCGAGCACATCGAGCTCGAGGCCGCCAAGAAGGCCTATGAGAAGATCGACACCCGCACGCTGGCCGCGCGCGTGCGCCACGTGGTGCAGGCCTGCTTCAACGGCCGGCGCATCGTAGTGTTCTCGGGCGGCGAGGCCAAGGACCTCGACGGTCTCTTCAACGACGTCCGCGCGATCCGCGACGGCGGCGCAAACGGCTCGATCATCGGCCGCAACACCTTCCAGCGCCCCAAGGAAGAGGCTCTCAAGATGCTGGACGCCGTCATCCAGATCTACCAGGGCAAGGCTTGATCGCCGCCGACGAGCGCACGCGCCTCTACCTCGTCACTCCCGCCTCGCTCGATCCCACGGAGTTCCGCGACCGGCTCGCGGCGGCGCTCGATGCCGGCGAGGTCGCCGCGGTGCAGCTGCGCCTCAAGGACGCCGGCGACGACGCGATCCGGCGCGCCTGCGATGTCCTGCGGCCGGTGGCGCAGCAGCGCGGCGTCGC
The DNA here is from genome assembly GCA_035569735.1 of Allostellaceae bacterium. Classification (GTDB taxonomy): domain Bacteria; phylum Pseudomonadota; class Alphaproteobacteria; order ATCC43930; family CGMCC-115725; genus DASZHJ01. Next base: position 10,034 of record DATMMM010000146.1, read on the forward strand.
CTTCCTGTTGAACGACCGGCCCGATCTCGCCGCGCAAACCGGCTGTGACGGCGCCCATGTGGGCCAGCAGGACACGCCCTACGCGGAGGCGCGCCGGCTGCTCGGAGCCGACCGCATCGTCGGCGTTACCTGCCACGCGAGCCGCGACCTCGCCATGGATGCGGCCGAGGCGGGCGCCGACTACGTCGCCTTCGGCGCCTTCTTCCCGACCACGACCAAGGTGAGCGGACACCGCGCCGACCTCGAGATCCTCCGCTGGTGGGCCGAGATCATGACGGTGCCCTGCGTCGCCATCGGCGGAATCACGCCCGAGAACTGCGGGCCGCTGGTCGTCGCCGGCGCCGATTTCCTGGCCGTGGTCTCCGCCGTCTGGACCGTCCCAGAGGGCCCCGCCGCCGCGGTCAAGGCCTTCGAGGCCGCGATCTCGGCGGCGTCAGACACATGAGCTACGATTGGTTGTTTTGTTTGCCTCAACACCAGTGCCCCTCATCCTGAGCCGCCGCGCTTGGGCGGCGAGTCGAAGGACGCACGACCTCTATCTCTAGCCCGCCGCCGGGCGGTACTCGAGGATTCCCATGGGCACGGAGAGGCCTTCGATCGGCTCGGTGCCGATCGGCAGCAGCCGCTCGGTGCGGCGGTCGAGCGCCTCAGCGACGGTCTCGGAGATCGCGCAGGCGAGCCCATGCGACTTGGCCGCGCTCTCCATCCGGGCGGCGATGTTGATGGTGTCGCCGTAAATGCCGATCGAGCGCTTGGTATCGCCCTGCTCGCTCACCACCACCCGGCCGCCGTGAATGCCGACCCGGAACTCCGGCACCACGCCGAAGCGGCGCCGATACTCGGCCTCTTCCCGGCTCACCCCCGCGAACATCGCATCGACCGCGCGCAAGACCGAGTTGCCGCCGACCGCCTTGTTCCAGCTCCAGAGCGCGATCAGGCCGTCGCCCTTGTAGAGGTATATCTCGCCGCCGTGGTCGACGATCGGCCTGGATATGTCGAACAGGAATTTGCCGATCAGTGACCTGGTCTCGAGCGGCCCCAGGCGCTCGGCGATGGCGGTCGATCCGTTCATGTCGACGAAGACCAGCACCATGTGCTGCAGCACGGGACGGTGATAGCTGCCGACCATCAGATGGAACAGCGTCTCGATGCCGACGAAATGCACGATCCGCATGGCGGCGATGCCGACGATGGAGAAGCCGATGAACAACGGAATCAGGATCGGGAGCCGCCGGTAGGTGATCGGCAGATCGTCCCACCGGCCCAGCATCAGATGAGAGAGGTGGGTCGCGACCAGATAGATCGCCGTGACGACACCGGCGTAGATGATCACCGAGGCCAGCGGATGCATGCTCCGCAGCCACCGGCCGCGCAGGCTCTGCACATAGAATTCCTCGAATACGCCCACAGCCGCTCCGATCAGCAGAGCATTGATCACGCCGATCTCGACCGGCCGATCCTCCGCGAGCGCCACCAGCCAGGTAAGGAACGCAAAGATCGCCACGGCCAGAAGGATCGAGACGACCCTCCTGCGGAAGCTGACCGAGAGCGGAAAAATCCCCGACGCCATCGTGCTCGTTGATCAAAAAGTTACCGATGCTGCAACGCGACAGAGCGCCGCTGTGACACCGGGATGTCAAGGACGCGGTAACATTTACTTGAACCCTGAGAACGGCCCAGAGGCGCCATTATGCTCGGCCGCGAGCGCCGAAGGAATGGAGGCTTCGCGCTGGTGCCGACGAGGTGATTGCATGACGACCTATAGGATATCCGTGAACGGCGCGACGCGGACCGTCGATGTCGACGAGGACATGCCGCTGCTCTGGGTGCTGCGCGACGTGCTCGACCTCAAAGGCAGCAAATTCGGCTGCGGCGCGGGTCTCTGCGGCGCCTGCACGGTACATCTGGACGGCGAGCCGGTCCGCTCCTGCTCGACGCCGATCTCGAGCGTCGGCACGGCCGCCGTCACCACCATCGAAGGGATCGGCGCGACGCCCGTGGGCAAGCGGGTGCAAGCCGCCTGGCTCGATGTCGATGTGCCGCAATGCGGCTACTGCCAGGCGGGCCAGATCATGTCCGCGGCGGCGCTGCTGGCGAAGACGCCGCGGCCCGCGGACAAGGATATCGACGAGGCGATGGCCGGCAATGTCTGCCGCTGCTGCACCTATCCGCGCATCCGGACCGCGATCAAGAAGGCCGCGGGCCAGAACACCGCCAACGCAGGAGCACTCTGACGATGGCGATCGCTCCTATCCAATCCGACGGTGCCCCGGCGACGCGCGGCATTAGGTCGCGCCGCGCCTTCCTCAGGGCGAGCGCGATTGCCGGCGGCGGCTTGCTCTTGCACGCCGTGCTGCCGGCGGCGGCGCGCGCCGCTCTCACAGCGCCTAGCGCGGACACGGCCACGCTCAATGCCTTCGTGCGCATCGCGCCCGACGGCATCGTCACCATCATCGCGAAGAACCCGGAGATCGGCCAGGGCGTCAAGACCATGCTGCCCATGCTGATCGCGGAAGAGCTCGACGTCGATTGGGACCATGTGCGGATCGAGCAGGCGATGCTCGATGCCGCCCACTATGGCGCGCAGGTCGCGGGGGGCAGCATGGCGACGCCGCTCAACTGGGATCCGCTCCGGCGCGTCGGCGCCGCGGGCCGGCAGATGCTGATCACCGCCGCCGCCGAGACCTGGGGCGTACCGGCCTCCGAGTGCCGCACCGCTGGGGGCACCGTCTATCACGATCCCAGCGGGCAGAGCGCCGGCTATGGCGCGCTCGCCGCCAAGGCGGCGAGGCTGCCCGTGCCCGATCTCAAGTCGGTCACGCTCAAGGACATCAGTGACTTCAAGATCATCGGGCGCTCAATCCGTGGCGTCGACACGCCCGCCATCGTCACGGGGCAACCGCTCTTCGGCATCGATGTCACCGTTCCCGGCATGCTCTATGCCGTCTTCCAGAAATGCCCGGTGTTCGGCGGGAAAGTCGTGCGCGCCAACACCGACGCGATCAAGTCGCTGCCCGGCGTGCGCGATGCCTTCGTGGTCAAGGGCGGCGACGCAGCCAACGGCCTCGTCGATGGCGTCGCCATCGTGGCAGAGAGCTGGTGGGCCGCGGAGAAGGCTCGCCGGAAGCTCAAGGTCGCCTGGGACGAAGGCCCTGGCGCCACCCAGAGCAGCGCCGGCTTCGCCGCGGGAGCGGCGGCGCTCGGCCGAGAAGCGCCGGCGAAGTCGCTGCGCCGCGACGGCGATGCGAAGATGGCGCTCGCCAATGCGGCCCATGTGGTGGAAGCGGCTTATTCCTATCCCTTCCTGCCGCACCTGACACTCGAGCCGCAGAACTGCACGGCTGAAGTGCGCGACGGCAAGGCCGAGCTTTGGGCGCCCACGCAGAATCCCGGGCCGGGGGCCAGGATCGTGGCGGCGACCCTGGGCATCACCGAGAGCGACGTCACCGTGCACATGACGCGCTGCGGCGGCGGCTTCGGCCGGCGCTTGAGCAGCGATTTCATGGCCGAGGCCGCCTCGATCGCCAAGACCGTAGGCGCTCCGGTGAAGCTGCTGTGGAACCGGCAGGACGACATGCAGCATGACTTCTACCGGCCGGCGGGGTTCCATTTCTTCAAGGGCGGCATCGACGACAAAG
>DATMMM010000147.1:0-13934 GCA_035569735.1 Allostellaceae bacterium
CTCGGTCCGGGTATCGAAACGTGGGCACCCAGGCGTCGTTGTTGCTGTGCCGTACAACACGGACAGCTAACCACCCACCCTCCGTGCGTAATGTCGCGGCGATCTCCTCCAACTGCGCCTCGTCGATAGAAGCGGACCGGAGCGTGATGCTGTCGTTGCGGCCGTTGAAATCATATTTGCCGCGCTGCCTTATGATCTGCTTAACCTGCTTGCGGAAAAGTGCGTCGGCAAACTTTCCAACCGGAACACGCAAGCTAGTAACCTCACCGAACGTAGTCTCACCATATCGGTGATGGCCATTCCAGAATAGGAGGCGGTCATCGATGGTATCTCCGACGATGAGGCTCAGGCCGCCTCCAGTAGAGTCGGGAGCCGTATCTAGGTACGGCGAAAGCAAATCCGAGAGCTGAGCGAGAGTTATCAGCGGGCCAGGCTGGCCGAGAGCCTCCATGATTTTGCTGTCATCAGTCTCGTAGTTGCTTCGCGGGTTCCTGCCCATATGAGGGTTGTCGATTGTTTGTTGTGAAACGAGCGCCAGACACGTAAAGAGATCTGGGAAGGCGCGTGAAATCAGCCCTGACCCGAAGCTCTCACTCAGAAAGCCAAAATTCTCGCCGAGAAATGGGTTTGTGCTTTGATCAAAATACTTATCAAGTATGCGAAGGTTGGTGATCCGGTCGAGCGATGTCCAGTTCCTGCTCAGGAGAGCAGGGACGACCGATAGGCTCGATAATCCTAGGACGGGAAGATTCGGTTTGTAATAGAGCCTATCGTCCGGCGTTCGCCCGCGTTGCTCATGCAGCGCGAGGTGCGCAGGACTATAGCGTTCGTGAATCCCTGCAAGAGCAGAGCCACTAAGATCAACGTAGCTGTAAATGATATCTGCATCATAGAACCATAACCACTGCGCGTAACGCGGGTCGATTCCATCGATACTAGTTGGCACAATCAATGTGCGCCGCCCGCCCCAACGGCAGTATGCTTCGGCAAAAATCGCGTCTAATAGCGCATTCGGGCAATTGGCTCGATCAATGAGGTATGCAACGCGCAATGGTCGCGCCGTTCCCACAGCAGACAGGTCTCTTGGCGTATCCGACATCGCCATGGCATCGTCCTAAGGCGCGCTAGCGGCATTCAATCTCAGTTCAGCTAGCATCAATGGCCGCTCTGCGCCAGCGCCGGAGCCGGTGAAGCAGAGAGGCCTGCGGCTAGAGCCTTGTCGGGCGAAGCGCCCAGCGATTCGCCGTCCTGCGCCCCCTTAATCCTCCGGCGTCTCCCCGTAAGGCCGGGTGATCAGCTCGAAGAGGTGGCCACTAGGGTCGTCGAAGTAGACGCCGCGGCCGCCGTAGAGGTGGTTGATCTCGCCGCGGCCTTCGCGCCGGTGATTGGCGTAAATGGCGGCGCCTGATTTCTTGAGGCGCGCGAGCGCCGCGTCGAACTCCGCCTCGCTCACCAGGAAGGCGCAGTGGTGCGGCTTGAAGTCCTTGTACTCCGCGAAGTCGAGCGTGACGCCGTTCTGGGTCTTCACGGGCACGAAATGCCCCCATCGGTGCGCCACCGTGACGCCGAGTATCCCCGCCAGGAATTCCGCCGACGCCTCGGGGTCCTTCGCGGGCACGATGATGTGGTTGAGCTCGATGGTCATGTCACGGTCTCCTCGAGCAAGGTCTGCCGAATTATATAGGCGCGGCGTCCGCTGCTGCCGCACTCAAAAAAGTAGGTTCACCACAGAGGCACAGAGGACACGGAGGATCGAGTCTGTGAGTCACGGCCTAGTCATGATCTTCTGTTTCCGTTGCAAGCAAGCAAATACTGCGGCTTTGCCGCACCTGGATCCCTCCGTGTCCTCTGTGCCTCTGTGGTGAACCTTGCTTCTTAGACCGCCCAGCCGCTGCGATACTGCGCCCAGCGGAAGAGCGCGTAGAGCGGCAGGATCGCCAGCACCAGCACGGCCGCGAAATAGAGCGAGGCGGTGTTGCCGCCGACCGCGTCCTGGATCGCGCCGCCGAGCGGCGGCAGTCCGGCCTGGCCCAGGTACATGAACGAAAAGAACACGCCCATGCCGATGCCGCGGCTCTGGGGCCGCAGCACCTCCGCCGGCATCGCCATGATGACGCCAATCGCCAAGCCCAACACGAGGCCGCTCGCCAGCAGCGGAAGCACCGGATCGATCAGGGGCACCAGCAGCAAGGCGATGCCCCAGCCGCCGATGCCGATCGCCATCAGCAGGTTCCAGCGGCTCCAGCGCTGCGCGATCAGGCCGCCCGCCTGGGTCGAGGCGAGGTTGAGCCAGGTGACCGCGCTCAGGACGCGGCCAGCGCCGCCGATGTCGAGCCCCGCGGCCATCATCAGGACCGGCGCGAAAGCCACCATGATCGTGTAGGCGCCGTTCACCAGGCCCCAGATCGCGCCGGGGATCGAGACCAGCGCGATCTCGCGCCACGAGATCCGCCGCGCCTCCGCGTCGCCGCGGGGCTTGCGGTCGTTCGGGTGTGGCCGATAGGCGAGCGCCACCAGCACCAGTGCCGCCAGCGCCGCCGCCGCGGTCACGTGCAAGGCCGCGGGCCAGCCCGCGCGCTCCGCCAGCGCCCCCAGCCACCAGAGCCCGATCCCCATGCCGACCGGGAAGGAGTTCACGAAGATGGTCATCGCCAGCACGAGCCCGGAGCCCGCGAACCAGTCGGTGACCATCTTGGACATCAGCACGTTCAGCAGCACGCCGCCGGTGCCCGCGATGAGCCGGCCCGCGAGCAGCGCGCCGTAGCCGGGGATGAAGCCCGCGACCAGGTCGCCCAGCACCATGAGGCCAAGCCCCGCGGTCACCATCCGCTTGTCGCCGAAGCGCTCGCCCAGCATACCGCCGGGAATCGCGAGCACGACGCCCGGCAGCATGTAGAGCCCGACCAGGAACCCCACATCCGCGAAGCCGAGGCCGAGATCCCGCACCAGGATCGGCGCCACCGAGGCCAGCGACTGGAACTGGAACGCCATGCTCACCCGCGCCGCCGTCAGCACGGCGAGCGCCACCCACCGCTCCATCGCGTTCCCCCCGGGGACCTCGTTGCGCCCGATCCTATCCGGCCCGACCCGCCCGCACCAAACGGCGTCCGGTTGAGTGGTCCTGAACGCGCGCGAGATAGGATGTCTGTGGCGGCGGCCGGCGATGGTCATGAAATTGCGGAGGGTCCGGCGCGATACGGGAGGCGTCAAAATTCAAAGCCGATTTTGCGAATGAAATCAGCGATCGGAGGTCTCGCGCAGGTCCCGGTTAAATGCCAATCCGGCCAATCTGGAACCCAAGTCGCACCGGATTTGGCTGCCGTCGGCGCCGCTCCGCTCCCCGTGAATGGACTTTGTGGCGCTCCGGACGCAAGCTCGGGCCCTCGCGAAATTTTTGGGAGGACACTGCTCATGCTGACGCTCTATTACGCCCCCGGCGCCTGCTCGATGGCCTCGCACATCGGTCTCGAGGAATCGGGCGCCGCCTATGAGGTGAAGCCCGTGGCGCTCGCCAAGGGCGAGCAGAAGACCGAGGCCTATCTCAAGATCAATCCGCGCGCCAAGGTGCCCGCGCTCAAGCTCGAGGACGGCTCGATCATCACCGAGAACACCGCGATCCTGAGCTACCTCGCGCTCCGCTTTCCCGAGAAGCAGCTCCTGCCCAAGGACACCAGCGCCCAGGCGCGCTGCATCTCGCACATGGCGTGGCTCTCCAACCAGGTCCACCCCAGCTTCACGCACATCAACCGGCCCGAGCGCTTCGCCGACGACGTCGCCACCCATCCCGCGCTCAAGGAGACCGGCCGGAAGAATTTCTGGGCCAACCTGCAGGAGATCGACCGCCTGCTCGCGGGCAAGCAATGGGTGCAGGGCGCAGAGTTCACGATCTCTGACCCCTACACGCTGGTCTTCTACGGCTGGGGCACCCGCATCGAGCTCCCGGTGAAAGAGCTCAAGAACTATACCGCCTGGAAAGACCGCATGATGCAGCGGCCCGCGGTCATGAAGGTTCTGCAGAAAGAGGAGAGCATCCTGCTGAAGGCCGCTTAAGGAAAAACGCTTTAGCGCTGAGGTCGCGGAGGATGCGCAGAGGACGCTGAGATGACTTGCCGCGGCGAAGCCGCAACCAAGGTACCAAGACATCAAGAGCTGGATTCACGTCTCCGCGTCCTCTGCGCACCCTCAGCGTCCTCTGCGCTAAAGCTTTAATTTGGGAGGAAACTGCCGTGGATCGCCGTCCGCTTTTCGCCGCGGTTGCGCTCGCCGCGGGGTTCGGCTTGGCCGTCGCCAGCGCGGCGGCGCAGATCGCGCCGCCGCGCACGCTCGACGAGCTCAAGTCCGAGACCCAGGCGCGCGCCGACCGCAACGCCTATCCGCTGATCGGCCTCAAGCCTGACGACGTCCGCGAGGCGCTGTCGCATATCGCGAGCCTCGACCGCGACGAGTGGGCGAAGGCGTGGAGCGACGTAGCGCTCCGCTACAGGAGCCGCGCCGACGGCGAGGCCGCCTCCGAGGCCAAGCAGGCCGCCGCCGACTATATGCAGGCCTGGCGGCTTTATTCGTTCGCGCGCTGGCCGGTGCCCAATTCACCGGGAAAGGAGCAGGCCTATCGCGACTCGCTCGCCGCCTTCCGCAAGGCGGCACAGTTCCTCAATCCGCCGCTCGAGGTCGTGCGCATTCCCTTCGAGGGGAAAGAGATCGTGGGCTATCTGCGGCTCCCCAAGGACGCGCGGCCGGCGCCGCTGGTCTTCATGATCAGCGCGCTCGACAGCCGCAAGGAGGACAGCCTCGAGCGCGGCGCCGATTACTTGGGCCGCGGCCTCGCCGTCTTCGCGGTCGACATGCCCGGCACGGGAGAGGCGCCGATCAAGGCGGATGTCGGCGCCGAGCGCATGTTCTCGGCCGCGCTCGACGCGCTGCTGGCGCGGCCGGAGATCGACGGCTCGCGCGTGGTGATCCAGGGCAACAGCTGGAGCGGCTATTGGGCGGCGAAGCTCGCGGTCACCGAGCGCGCGCGCCTCCGCGGCGTGGTCGTGCAGGGCGGCCCCGTGCACAATTACTTCCAAGCGGATTGGCAGCTCCCGGCGCTGGGGACGCGCGAATACCTGTTCGATCTTTTCCCGGCGCGCGCCTCGATCTACGACGTTTCCACGCTCGAGGAGTTCCTGGCCTACGGGCCGCCGCTCTCGCTGAAGGACGGCGGGTTCCTCGATAAGCTCTCGGCGCCCATGCTGCTGGTGAACGGCGTCAAGGATACGCAAGTGCCGATCGCCGACCTCGATCTGCTGCTGCATACCGGCACGCCCAAGGACGCCTGGGTCAACCCGACCGGCGGCCACATGGGCCGCAACGCCGACTGGCCCGACGGCAAGATCTTCAAGGAAATCGTGCTGCCCTGGGTGGTCCGGAAATTGGGCAGCGAGGGGTGAGGGCTACCGCGGCGGGTGGTTGACGGCGACGACCTGCCAGGGATGGCCGCCCTTGGCATCCGCGAAGAAGTCGAGGCGGGTCAGGGAGAGATTGTCGATGTTGATCGCGAGCGAGGCCTCGGGCGCCAGGCCCAGCGCCTCGCTGAGCGCCGCGCGGATGGTGCCGCCGTGGGTCACCGCGATGATGTCGCGGCCCGCGTGCTCGCGGGTCAGGCGCCGCACCGCCGGCGTCACCCGCGCCACCAGCTCGACGAAGCTCTCGCCGCCCGGCGGCGCCACATGCGCGGGCGCCAGCCAGAACGGGTGGAAGCTGTCGCCCTGCTTGTAGGGGAGCTCGGTGTACTTGACGCCCTGCCACTCGCCGAAATGCTGCTCGGCGAGCTCGGGCTCGACCAGCACCTCGGGTCCGGGGATCGGATTCGGGCCCGCAAGCCCCGCGCGCACGATCGCCGCGGCGGTCAAATGCGTGCGCTTGAGCGTGCTCGTGATCCAGACCGCGCGCTCCGGCAGCATGCGCGCCAGCGCCGCGAAAGCGGCGGCATCCGTGCAGTCGCAGGCGACGTCCGTCTGGCCGTAGCAGCGGCCCTCGTTCACCGTCACCGGCGCGTGCCGCACCCACCACCAGCGCGTCGACTGGGTCATACCGAGGCCGCCAGCAGCATTACGATCTCTCCCGCCTGCTGGGCCGCCCCCAGGACATCGCCGGTATATCCGCCGAGGCGCCGGCGCGCCAGCAGCGCGAGCGCCGCCATTGCCGCCGCCGCCAGCACCATCGCGAGGATGCCGCGGCTGATGCCCAACGCGAGCAGCGCCACCAGCAAGCCGATGAGCGCCGCGGCGGTGGCGCCGGGCGGGGTCGGGCGTCCGGCCTCCGCGCCGAGCCCATCGCCGCGCGCGGGATCGAGCCACAGCATCAGCGTCGGCAGCAGGCCGCGCGAGACCGTGTGCGCCGCGACCAGCGCGCTCACCGCGACCCGCGTGTCCGGCAGCGCCGCGAGCGCCGCCACGCGCAGGCCCACGCTGAACACCAGCGCCAGCACGCCGAAGGCGCCCGTGCGGCTGTCGCGCATGATGGTGAGCGCCTCCGCGCGGTCGGCGCCGCCGCCGAGCCCGTCCATGGTGTCGGCGAGCCCGTCCTCGTGCAGCCCGCCGGTGATCAGCACGGTGACCGCGACGGCGACCAGCGCCATGGCGTTGATCGGCAGGCCCAGGCGGTCGCAGATCTCGAAGGCGATGCCGCCGATCACGCCCACCAGGATCCCCGCGAGCGGGAACGCCCAGGCCGCGCGCGCGAGCGCGCCCGGCTCGGGCCGTGCGCCGCTGCGGAACGGCAGGCGGGTCAGGAACGCGAAGGCGAGCCTCGCCTCGTCCTGCCAGGTGCCGAAATCTCGTCCGCGCCATTGCGCCATGGCCCCATGAGATAGCCTAAGCCGCGCGATTGCGCCACGGCAGCGAATCGAGGAGAGTCGCGGACCCCCGAAGCGGAAGGAGCGCCGCCATGCCGAGCCCAGCGCCGCGCGCGAGCCTCGATGAGATGCGGGCGCTGCTGGCCCGCCTGCCCGGGCCCGATCTCGAGGCCGGTACCGCCGCCCGCACCCGCGAGGCCGAGCTCACCAAGCCCGCGGGCGCGCTGGGCCAGCTCGAGGATCTCGCGCATTGGATGGCGACCTGGCAGGGCAAGCACCCACCGACCGCGAACCATCCGCGCACCGCGGTGTTCGTCGGCAATCACGGCGTCGCCGCGCGCGGCGTCTCGGCTTATCCCGCCGCGGTCACCGCGCAGATGGTGCGGAACTTCCTCGACGGCGGCGCGGCGGTGAACCAGCTCTGCCGCGCGGTCGACGCGGATCTGCGCGTTTACGAGCTGGCGCTCGAGGAGCCCACGGCGGATTTCACCCGCGGTCCCGCGATGAGCGACGAGGCATGCGCCATGGCGATCGCCTACGGGATGACCGCGGTTGAGACCGGCGTCGATCTGCTGGCGGTGGGCGAGATGGGGATCGCCAACACCACCTCGGCGGCGGCGCTCTGCTGCGCGATCTTCGGCGGCGAGGCGGAGCAGTGGGTCGGGCCCGGCACCGGCGTCCAGGGCGAGGGCCTGCGGCGCAAGCTCGCCGCGGTCGCCGAGGGTGTCACGCGCCATCGCGGGGAGAGCGCCGAGCCCTTCGACCTGTTGCGGCGCCTGGGCGGACGCGAGCTCGCGGCGATCGTGGGCGCCGTCATGGCGGCGCGCCAGGCCCGCGTCCCCGTCATCCTCGACGGCTACGCCACGACGGCGGCGGCGGCGGTGCTGTTCGCCGCCGACACGCGCGCGCTCGATCACTGCATCGTCGGGCACCGCTCGGTCGAGCCCGGCCACCACCGCTTGCTGGGAAAAATCGGCAAGCCCGCGCTGCTCGACCTCGGCATGCGCCTCGGCGAGGCCTCCGGTGCCACCCTCGCCATCGCCCTCATCAAGGCCGCCATCGCCTGCCACACCGGCATGGCCACCTTCGCCGAAGCCGGCGTCAGCGAAAAATCCAGCTAGGCAAAGGACCAACGCTCTAGCGCAGAGGTCGCAGGGGTTGCGCGGAGGTCGCAGGGGACTCTTGCTCAATTGTCACCTCCGCGTTCTCTGCGAAACCTCCGCGACCTCTGCGCTAAAGCGTTCCTATTTTCCGGCTTCGAAGCCGCTACTCGCCCATCCGCAGGAGCGCGGCGTTGCCGGCGAGCCGCTATACTGCAGTCATGACATGGATGGACGATCCCGTCAGCGCTCGAGGCCCCGGGGGCGCGGTCTCGGTCAGCCTGCGCATGCTGCTGCTGGTCCGCTGGGTCGCGGTCGTGGGTCAGGCGGTGAGCCTGCTGGTGGTGCATTTCGGGCTCGGCTTCGCGATGCCGATCGTCCCGGCCATGGCGGTGGTGGCGGCCTCGGCGCTGCTCAACGTCATCGGCATGGTCGCGCGCGGCACCAGCGCGCGGCTCGGCGAGATCGAGGCGGCCTCCTATCTCGCCTACGACATCGTGCAGCTGGGCGTGCTGCTGTTCCTGACGGGCGGGCTCGAGAATCCCTTCGCGATCCTGGCGATCGCGCCGGTGACGGTGGCCGCGACCGTGCTGTCGCGCCCCAGCATCATCGGGCTCTCCGCGCTCACCGTCACGGTCATCAGCCTGCTCGCGGTCTTGCATCTGCCGCTCCCCTGGCGGGGCGTGCCGCCGGCGTTCTCCCCGCTCTTCGTGCTGGGCGTCTGGATCGCGCTGATCTTCGCCGCGTTGTTCATCGCGGGCTACACCTGGACCGTCGCCGAGGAGGCGCGGCGCATGCGCGACGCCTTCGCCGCGACGCAGTTGGCGCTGGCGCGGGAGCAGCGGGTCTCGGCGGTGGGGGCGCTCGCCGCCGCCGCCGCGCACGAGCTCGGGAGCCCGCTTGCCACCATCGCGGTGGTCGCGAAGGAGCTCGCCCGCGACCTGCCGCCGGGCAACCCCCATGCCGAGGATGCCGCACTTCTGCTGAGCCAGAGCGAGCGTTGCCGCATGATCCTCGCCGATCTCGCCCAGCAGCGCGTGAGCGAGAGCGGCTCGCCCTATGCGCGGCTGCCGATCTCCGCGCTGGTCGAGGCGGCGGGCGAGCCCTACCGGACCGAGCACGTGCGCGTCCTCTATGCGACCGGCGCCGGCGGCGCGGGACCAAGCGGCGAGGAGCCGCAGGTCCAGCGCAGCCCCGAGATCATGCACGGGCTCGGCAACCTCATCCAGAATGCCGTGACCTTCGCCCGGCGCGAGGTGATCGTGACCACCGACTGGGGCGAGCGCGAGATCACCGTGGAGGTGGTCGACGATGGCCCCGGCTTCAGCGCCAACGTGCTGGCGCGCATCGGCGAGCCCTATATCTCCGGGCGCGGCGGCGAGGCTCAGCACATGGGCCTCGGCATCTTCATCGCCCAGAGCCTGCTGGAGCGCACCGGTGCCCGGCTCGGCTTCGGCAACCTTGCGGAAGGCGGCGCCCAGGTTATGGTGGAGTGGCCGCGCGCCGCGCTGGAAGTGCAGCAGCGCGCGCCCTCCCGGGAGGAGGCGGGATCATGAGCGACACCACGGGATCGCCGCCGGAGAGCGGGCCTTCGCCGCTCGCGGGCCTGCCCGAGAGCGAGCGCACGCTGTTGATCGTCGACGACGACCAGCCGCTCTGCCAGCGCCTGGCGCGCGCCATGGAGCGCCGCGGCTTCGTCGTGACCACCGCCGACAGCGTGAAGGGCGGCGTCGCCGCCGCCACCGGCAACGCGCCCGCCTTCGCCGTGGTGGATCTGCGTTTGACGGACGGCAGCGGCCTCGACGTCGTGAGCGCGCTCCGCGAGGCCCGGCCCAACGCCCGCATCGTGATGCTGACCGGCTACGGCAACATCGCGACCGCGGTCGCCGCGGTGAAGGCGGGCGCCGTCGACTATCTGCCGAAGCCCGCCGACGCCGACGCGGTGGAGCGCGCGCTGCTGGCGACCGAGGCGGCCTTGCCGCCGCCGCCGGAGGATCCGATGTCCGCCGACCGCGTGCGCTGGGAGCACATCCAGCGCGTCTTCGAGCAGTGCGAGCGCAACGTCTCCGAGACCGCGCGCCGCCTCAAGATGCACCGCCGCACGCTCCAGCGCATCCTCAGCAAGCACGCGCCCAGGAGCTGAGCGGAGTTTCCCAACGTCGTCCTGCGCGCCGCTTCCGCGTGCTTCGGGCCTGAAATCGGCTTCAAAAGCCGATAAATTGGCTCGCGATTGGCATGGTGGGGATTCGTAGACCATTCTATTGCCGGATATAATTGGCTTTGACTTGCGGGTACGCGGTTTGCCGATGCTCGCTTCTCACCATCAGCTCTCAGTCCTCCGATCCTGCCCGCAAGCGGTACGGAACGACTGAACTCTCTGAGTCACCAGAGCCGGCGAACACCGTAGGCGTCGAAGGCGGTATCGTTGGAGATCAACACGAGATCGTTCAGCACCGCCTGGGCGATCAGCATGCGAGCGAAGGGGTCGCGATGCGGGCCCGCGAGCGCGGCGTGCGCGATGGCGATCGGCAATTCCGAAAATCCCTGACTTGCGACCGCGCCTGCGACGTCCAGGGCCAGCGCCGCGGCGCCCGGCAGCTTGCCCAGCCGATATTTGGTCGCGATCTCCCAGGCGGAGGCCGCGCTGACGAAGACTTCATTCGCCTCGTCGATGATCGCCCTGCGCGCCGCCGCCGAGAGCGCGCGATCGTCGGTGAGCCACCAGATGAAGGTGTGGGTGTCGAGCAGGATCCGCAGCGCCTACTCCCAGCGCCCGAGCTCGTCCTCGGGCAAGGGCTCGAAGAACGACGGATCGAGCGCGATGCGCCCCTTCATGCTGCCGGGCGCGCGCTTGGGCTTGGGCGGCGCGATCGGCACCAGCTTCGCCACCGGCGTCTGGTCGCGCGCAATCACAATCTCCTCCCCCGCCTCGACGCGCGCGACGAGCCGAGAGAGCGTGGTCTTGGCGACGTGGATGGTGACGGTCTTGGGCATGGCTTAGCTAAGCTATTAGCTAATGCGCGAATCATCAAGTGAAAAGTGCGCGGATTGAGCGAGCGAAATCGTGAAAGTTGCAGCAGAATGCTCGCGATGAATGAGTTCGTCCACAATCCCATCCTCAACACGCCCTACAACCCGCCCGAGCGTCACTGCGTTTGAAGTTGACTGAATGCCTTACCCCAACAGACATCGTTGGAGATTTTAGCGAACGTTCTGGAACGCATCACGCTCGGGAAAGGTGCCGACCCAGCACAAGCCCTTGCCGCGGTCCAACAAGAATATCCGAAGGTCGAGGACTTCGAACGCGACTTTCCGTCCTTGTGCTTCGCCTTGGCTATCCACCAAGCGCGTCGCCAGCGCGGGGTCGCCTACCGCTCGTGCATCGCCCGGTGGAACGCCGCCTTGAGCGCGACGGTGCGGTCGGGCGCGATCTGATACTGGTTGCGCCGCACGGGAGAGGGATCGGGAATCACCTCATCGTCGACGATGCGTGACATCAACGCCTCCGAGAGCGCGTCGGCCGCCTCGTGCAGGGCTTCCGCCTCGCTCGCCGTCGGTCAGCACCTGCGGAAGATCGCGAAGGCGGACCGGAAACCGGAGGTCATCAGGCGCGGCGTCGGCGCACGTAGTTGCGTAAGACGGTATTGATCCTTGTCTGATATCCCGGACCCTCCGTGCTGAAGAACCGAACCACGTCCGGGTCGAGGCGGATGGTGACGGATTGCTTGCGATCCGACGGGTGGACCAGTCTCGCGCCTCTCAAGAATTCCGGCGTGGTTTCTCGGGCGTCGGGATCGCGCTTGATGGCGGCACTGATCTCCGCATCCGTCATGCGCTTAAGTCGCGCCCAATCCGTGCCGGTCTTACCAGCCTTTGCCGTGGATCGCTTCGTAGTAGGCGCGGACTTCGTCTGCCCGCGCCTTGCGTGCCGAGATGATGCGCCTTTCATCGTCATTCCTGTCCGTATAGACCACAGCTACGATTGTGTTGCCGATCTGGCCGAACGCCAAGATGCGAGTCTCTCCATAATCCTCCCGGTCATCGAGCACTTCGAGAGTCGAGCCCTCAAAAATCCGAGCCGCGTCCCCGAAATCGATGCCATGCACGCGCTTATTGCGGCGGTTCTTGTTGCTATCCCACGTGAACCGCATCGCCACCCCGAGGGACATGTACGTACGTACATAGCTCCAGCACTATATCGTGGCGCGATACGCGGTCAAGTTCCAGCGCCCCGAAATCGGAGCCTCACGCCCTGTTCATCCGGTTATCGACCCATGACGAACAGGGGCGGGCGCTAGGTTAAGAGATCCCCTTGCTGAAGCGGTCACGTCGTCAGCAGCCGCCGCTCCGTGCCCTCGAGCACCAGGCAGGTGAGCTGGCCCGAGCGGTAGGCGCCGGTGTCGATGCCGATGCGGTTGGCGCGGAATTCCGGGTCGAGGCTGATGCTGTGGCCGTGCACCACGACCTTGCCGAAATCCCGGTTCGAGGCCAGGAACTCGTCGCGGATCCAGAGCAGATCCTCGGTGCGCTGCCGGTCGAGCGCCACGCCCGGGCGCACGCCCGCGTGCACGAAGAGATAGTCGCCCTCGGTGTGGGAGATCGCGAGGCCCTGGAGGAAGCTCAAGTGCCGCGCCGGCAGCCGCTCGGCGAAGTGTTGCTGGGCCCGGTGCAGCGCCGGCGCGCCCGAGAACAGGCTGGGCGGCTCGACGCCGTAGCTCCTGAGCGTGGCGTCGCCGCCGTTCATCATCCAGGTCCGGCCGACCGCGATGTCCGCGAGGAAGCGCAGCATCATCTCCTCGTGGTTGCCCATCAGACGCACGACCTCGATGCCGGGCGGGGTGTTGTCCAGCACGAGGTCGATCACCGCGCTGGATGCGGGGCCGCGGTCGACGTAGTCGCCGAGAAAGATCAGCCGCTTTGCCGTGTCGGGATATCGGGCGGCGTCGGCCGCGATCTGCTCGAGCAGGCCCTCCAAGAGGTCGGCCCGGCCGTGGATGTCTCCCACGGCATAGAGCCGGCTCCCGGCGGGAGCGGCGGATGACGGTCGATGCGCAGGGGCCATAGGCTCCAGATGTAGGGAGAAACCTGCGGGGGCGCCAGACCGGTGTGTCCGGGCCCCTAGAGCGTGATCAGATGAGACGGAATCACTCCAATCCTTTGCCGCGTCACGCTCAAAGCCCCTCCCCCCTTGAGGGGGAGGTTAGGGTGGGGGGTGGGGCCAGCGCGAAGTTTCCGCCGCCGCTACCGCGGCGCGACCCCCCTCCCGGCAACGCTCATGCGTTGCCGACCTCCCCTCAAGGGGGGAGGGGCGATCCGTGCAAGCGCATCAGCTTCACCAGATCATGCTCTAGCTACGGGCGGCGCGGTTTTTCTTGCCACGGCCGGCACCACCGGCCTATGAGGGTCGCATGGCGGATGCGGATCTGGTTTCCCTCGTCGAGAAGCTGCCGGCGACGCGCCTCATCGTCGTGGGCGACGTCATGCTCGACCACTACGTCTATGGCGCGGTCGAGCGGGTCTCGCCGGAGGCGCCGATCCCGGTGCTTCGGGTCGAGCGCGAGACGCGCACGCTGGGTGGCGCCGGCAACGTGCTGCGCAACCTCCAGGCCTTGGGCCTATCGCCGTGCTTCGTCTCGGTGGTCGGAAACGATCCCGCCGGCCATGAGGTGAGCCGCCTTGCCGCCGGTCCAGCCGGCGCCGAGGTTCGTCTGTCGGATCGGCCAGCCGCCGACCCCGAGGTCCATCTGCTGCGGGAGCGCGGCCGCACCACCACCATCAAGACCCGCTATATCGCGGGAATGCAGCAGCTGCTGCGCGCGGACCGCGAGAAGATCGCGCCGATCGCCGCGTCCGTCCGGGAGGATCTGCTGCGTGTGCTCGAGCACGCCGCGTCCGGCCGCGGCGTCACGGTGCTGTCCGACTATGCCAAGGGCGTGCTGGGCGATGGCGTTGCCGCAGCCGCGATCGCCGTCGCCCGAGCCGCCGGCCACGTGGTGGTG
>DATMMM010000148.1:0-5232 GCA_035569735.1 Allostellaceae bacterium
CGTGTTGACGATCTCGGCCGAGCGCAGGAACTCGCCCTTGAGCGGCCGCCCGTCGACCTCGAGCTGCACGGTCTCCAGCAAGTCGCCGCGCGCCACGGCGGCGATCGCCCGCGTCACCGCGGTGGTCGGCCAGAGCAGATCGTCGATCAGGCCGTTCACCGAGACTTCCATCTCGCCCCAGGCGCCCGCGGAGAGGCCGAACTTCACCCGCTTGCGGGTCTTTCCCTCGCGCCCGACGACCAGACCCACGGTCTCCAGCTGCTCCGCCATCCGTTCGTTCGCGGCGACGATCTCGTTGAAGGCTTCCGCGACTTTCCCGGCGACGCCATCGGCGCCCCGCGGCAGGCGGACGGAGAAATCCCCCATGCGCATGGCTTCGAGCGCGTCCAACAGGATCGGCAACTCGAAAGACTGCTCGCGACGGGAGCCATTGGCGCCGACGACGGCACCCCGCGGACCATTCCCGACCGGCGCAGTGCCCGCTTTAGCGGTGCTCGCGTGATTTCCCGCCTTGCCGTTTCGAGGCATGGTGCTCTCCCGTGTTGGTTCCTGCCTTCACTCCCGTCGGCTGCTGTATCCCCCCTCCGGCTCGATGGAATCGGACATGCGTCGCCGGACACGGTTTTTGTCCGCGAACGCACACATCCTCCCCCTGCGCCATCCGGAAAGGCCCTCCAGCAGCAGGCGAATCCTGCCACGAGCCGACTGGAGCAGCTATCGCGAATGACCCATTTTCGGCCCCTAAAGGATTTCCGGTGGGCTTCTAGGGGGAATACCGGAGAGGCCTAGTGGCCTGCCACCATCGGTTCGGGAAGAGCCGCCTTTCAAGCGCGTGGCGCGAGCACGGTGCTGAGAAATTCACCACCTTTGGCGAGCTCGATCTCGTCGATGCTGTGCCCAAGTCCCGGTCGACTGACCGTCGTCACGGGCACGCCCAGCGCCTTGAGCGACGCCTCCGCGAGCGCCAGGGATTCGAAGGGCACGATCTCGTCGGCGGTGCCGTGCATGAGGAGCACCGGCGGCTTCGAGCGCAACTCATCGGCGAGTGTCTCCTCGGCGATGAGCCGGCCGGAATATCCCACGATACCCGCCACGGGCTTCGCGCGCCTCAAGCCTACGTGGAGCGACATCATGGTGCCCTGCGAGAAGCCCACGAGCGCAAGGCGGCTCGCGTCGAGGCCGCGGGCCGCCAGCGCCTCGTCGAGGAACGCATCGAGGAAAGGGGCGGCGGCGCGCACGCCCGCGAGCACCGCGATGGGGGTGCGCTCCTGGAAGCTGAACCACTGGTAGCCGAAGGGCGCCATGTCGCAGGGAAAGGGCGCGTGCGGCGCCAAGAACTCGGTCTCCGGCAGGAGCGGCGCCCAGTAGGGCGCCAGCGAGATCAGGTCGTTCCCGTCGGAGCCGAGGCCGTGCAGCAGCACGACCAGCGACTTTGGCTTGCCGCCCGCGCGCGGCGGCCGGCTCGGACCCTGCAGAGTAAGACGCATGAAGTGGCTTCTCCCGTTGCGGGGCGAGACTTAGACGAGGACGGCGCGCATGTCACGCGCGGGATCGGCCTGCTAGTCTCGCCGCCGGCATGATCACACCTGTCGTCACGCGTTTCGCGCCGAGCCCGACCGGGCTCCTACACCTCGGCCATGCTTATGCGGCGCTCTTCGCCTGGGTCTGCGCGCGCGGAGCGGGCGGGCGCTTCCTGCTGCGCATCGAGGACATCGACCGCGCCCGCTGCCGGCCCGAATTCACCGACGCGATCCTGGAGGACCTCGCCTGGCTGGGCCTCGAATGGGATGGACCCGTGCGGTGGCAGTCGCAGCACTTCGCCGACTATCGCGGCAGCCTCGATCGGCTGGCGGCCGCGGGCCTGGTCTATCCCTGCTTCTGCACGCGCGCCGAGATCCAGCAGGAGATCGCGCGCGCGGGTGCCGCGCCGCACGGCAGCGAGGCGCCGCTCTATCCCGGCACCTGCCGGGGGCTCTCCGAAGCCCAGCGGCAAGCGCGCGTGGCCGCCGGCGATAGCTATGCGTTGCGCCTCGACATGGCCCGAGCAGCGGCGCGCGCGGGACCGCTCGAGTGGGAGGATTCGGAAGCCGGCCGCGTCGCCGCGGACCCGCTGAGCCATGGGGACGTGGTACTCGCGCGCAAGGAGACGCCCGCAAGCTATCACCTCGCCGTCACGGTCGACGATGCGCTCCAAGGCGTCAGCCTGGTGACGCGCGGACGGGATCTCTTCGGTGCCACCCATGTGCATCGGCTTCTGCAGGCGCTCTTGGACCTGCCGACGCCGCGCTACTGGCACCATCGCCTGCTGACCGACGCCGGCGGCAAGCGCTTCGCCAAGCGCGACCGGTCGCTCACCTTGCAGGCGCTTCGAGAGGCCGGAAAAACGCCCGCGCAGGTGCGGGAGATGGCCGGGGTTTAGAGCGCGGGGCTAGGCGCCGCCCGCGCGCAAGCCTGCCAGGAGCTCCAGGTATTCGGGTTCCTCGGGGGTCACCAGCCCGTGGCGGAGCGCGAAGTCGATCAGGATCAGGTTCACGTTGAACTTGAAGTCCTCGGTGTCGCGCACGCGCGCGAGCGCCTCGCGCGCCTCCATCAGTATGAACTCGACGATCTCGCCGTCGGTGTTGCGCGGCTCGAAATCGTCGGGCGTCTCGAGGTCGTAGACGAAGAGCACGTCGTCGCGCAGGCCCTGCGGCACTTCCATCTTGTAGGTGACGGCGCTCGCCGCATGCGCCTGCGCGATCAGCGAGGCGGGGACCGAGGCTTCCTCGCCGGCTTCCTTGACCAGCGTCGCCAACGCGCCGAGCCCGCCGCCGATGCCGCCCGCGACCATGTTGTCGAGCTTGCCGGGCGCCACCACCTTCGCGGGATTGCGCCGGCCGATCCAAAGCCAGATGCGGCCGCGGATGCGGCGATAGCCGTTCAGGTGCACGCCATGGGCGCGCACGCCGAAGAAGCTGACGGCGCCGCGGTCCAGCGTGAAGAGCGGCGCCTCGGCCCAGCGCGGCGCGATCGCGAACACCTCGTCGCGCCATTTGGAGATCAGGCCCTCCGCGACCAGCACCTCGACCACCTCGTCGAGCGCCGCCGTGACGGCCGCGCCATCGTCCTGCGGCAGAATGCGCAGGGAGCCCGCGGCCACCTCGATGACGCGTGGAAAGCGCCGCAAGACCTCGGCATTGTCGCGGCGGACGAAGCCCACGCGCTCGCCGGCGAAAAACAACGGCAAGAAGCGCTCGGGCCGATAGGTGTTGCAGGCGCGGATGTGGCGCAGCAGGCTCATGCGGAGGTGAGCGCGATCGTCCGCTTGCGCGAGGCCAGCACGACCTGGACCCCGACGACCTGGCGCAGGCACCTCGTGATGTAGTCCGCGACCTCTGCGCTCATGCCGACCATTTGGATGTCGATGGTGAGATCCTGCTCCACGCCGACACGGCTGGTCCATGAGGATGGCACGAGACCGCGCTTGGCGAAAAGCTCCAACACCCGAGGCATCACCCCGGGCTCGGCGGCGGCATGAACGGAGAAGCAGTGGGTGGGCTCAGCTTCCGGCTGAAAGGCGCTCTGCGCGGATTGCGACACGGGACGACTCCTCGGCGGCGTGGGACGGGCGAACGGCGACACTCCGATCCTCGGTGAGGATCGGGCGCCTAATTCGCCGGCCAAGCCGGAAGTCGAGTCGCGGTGCCATGCTCGCAACGGTAGTGCCGGACCGCGCGGCGGTCAACAACCGCAAGGCCGCGGTTGGTTTGCACTTTATTCACATATCGCGGGTATTTGTTGCGATCGGCCTGGGAAACCGCAACGCGATGCCCAACTATGCGACTGGGGTGCCGCTTAGGGGCGGCAAGATCAAGCGAACTGGAGTTCTGTCCATGGGTCACGAAAGCGTCGCCGTGCGCCTCCATTTCGCCACAGTGCCTTCCCTTTGCTACGAAGCCTCGCCCGCCGATGTCATGGCGGGCCCTTTGGCAATCCTGCGGGGCTTCCCACTTGCATACGATCCGAGCGGGAGGTCCGCATGACGAAATCACTGCTTTTGAGCGTTGCCGCCCTGGCCGCCCTGGCGCTTGCCGCCTGCGCGGAGGATGGGCAGACCACAGAGCGCAGCATCGATCAGGACATCACCGTTACGCACTACGCCGGCGCCGCGGTCCTCGACAACGTCGGGCCTCGCGGCGTAGCGAGTCAACGTGGCGCCGTGCCCCCGCCCGGTCAGACCTGGTCGAGCTCGGTATCCCAGTAGAGGAAGTCGCGCCAGCTGTGGTGCAGATAGTTGGGCGGGAACGCCCGGCCGTTCTGCTGCAGGTGGATCGTGGTGGGCTGCGCTGGCGGCCGCACCGGATGCATGCCGCTCTCGCGCGGCAAGCGGTTTCCCTTGAGCAGATTGCAGCTCGAGCACGCCGTCACGACGTTGGCCCAGGTGGTGCGGCCGCCGCGTGAGCGCGGCACCACGTGATCGAAGGTCAGGTCGTGCGAGGGGCGCGGCTCGCCGCAATACTGGCAGACGAATCGATCGCGCAGGAACACGTTGAACCGCGTGAAGGCCGGGCGCCGTGCGGTGGCGATGAACTCCTTGAGCGATATCACGCTCGGGAGCCGCATCTCGAAGGTGGGGCTGCGCACCACCGTGTCGTATTCGGAGATGATGTTGACGCGGTCGAGAAACACCGCCTTGACCACGTCCTGCCACGACCAGAGCGACAACGGGAAATAGCTCAGCGGCCGGAAGTCGGCGTTGAGCACCAATGCCGGACAACGGTCGGGGCTTACCGGCATTGGATCGGTGGTCTCGAGTGTCGCCACGTCATCGTGGCGGCGATCCTGCCACAGAGGCAGGCGGGTTGCCAAGCGTCAGAAGCGCGTCGAAAGCGCGCCGGATGTCCTTGTCATCGAAGTGAAATTCGGCGGAATCAAGGCGCCCGTTTCAACCCTTGATTGGCCGAATTCTCAACGCGTCGGTACCGGCTTCTCGCCGCGATAGTCATAGAAGCCGCGCTTCGTCTTGCGGCCGAGCCAGCCGGCCTCGACATATTTCACCAGGAGCGGGCAGGGACGGTACTTCGAGTCGGCCAGACCCTCGTAGAGCACCTGCATCACCGAGAGGCAGGTGTCGAGGCCGATGAAATCCGCGAGCTCGAAGGGGCCCATCGGGTGGTTGGCGCCCAGCTTCATGGCGGTGTCGATCGCCTCGACCGATCCCACGCCCTCATAGAGCGTATAGACGGCCTCGTT
>DATMMM010000149.1:0-7932 GCA_035569735.1 Allostellaceae bacterium
CCGGCGGGATCGGGATCTCCGAGGTAGTGCCGGCGGCGGTGCCGGGCGTGTTCTGGCGGGTGCCGGGCTGGCTCCTCGATCCCTTGGGGCCGCTGGCGCTTCGGCCGAACCATGCGCCGCGGCTGATCCCGTGGCTGCTGCGGTTCTCGCGCTCGGCGGCACCCAGCGAGGTGAGGCGCATCTCGGCGGCGATCGCGGCGCTCAATCTGCGCGTCTATGACGACCTGGTGCCGATGCTGGCGGCGAGCGGCCTTTCGGGCGAGCTCGAGCGCAAGGGTGCGCTCAGCGTCTATGAGACCGAGGCCGGATACCGGAGAGACCACGCCGAATGGGCGCTCAAGCGCTCGCTCGGCA
This sequence comes from Allostellaceae bacterium, assembly GCA_035569735.1. GTDB lineage: Bacteria > Pseudomonadota > Alphaproteobacteria > ATCC43930 > CGMCC-115725 > DASZHJ01. The sequence continues at coordinate 355 of DATMMM010000149.1, forward strand.
TCGAGACGGAGGAGATCTCCGGCGCGGAGGCCCGGCAGATGGAGCCGGCGCTCGGCCCCATCGTCCAGCGCGCGATCGTGACGCCGCAATGGGGCCACGTCTCCGACCCCAAGCGCATCGTCGATGGCTTGCGCGCCTGGCTTCAGGCGAACGGCGTCGCCTTCGTGCGCGGCGAGGCGTCGGCCGTCGCAGTCTCCGGACCCCCGGCGGTGGCGCTCGCGGACGGGCGCAGGCTCTCGGCGGCGAGACTCGTGGTCGCCGCGGGGGCGTGGTCGGGCGGGCTCGCGCGCGGGATCGGCGACCGCGTCCTGCTGGAGAGCGAGCGCGGCTACAACACGACGCTGCCCGCGCCCGGCGTGACACTCGGACAGGAAGTGATCTTCGCCGAGCGGAAATTTACGGCGACCCCGCTCAGCTGCGGCTTGCGGATCGGCGGCGCGGCGGAATTCGCGGGGCTCTCGGCGCCGCCCAACTACCGGCGCTCGCGCGCGCTGCTGACGCTCGCCAGGCTCTACCTGCCCGGCCTCGACGCTGCCGGCGGCACGGAATGGATGGGCCACCGCCCCGCCACGCCCGACGGACTGCCGGTGATCGGCCCCTCGCCGCGCCATCCCGCCCTCTTCTACGCCTTCGGCCATGGCCATGTCGGGCTGACGCAAGCCGCCACCACCGGCCGCCTCATCGCCGACCTCGTCGCCGGCCGCCCGCCCGTCGTGGACATGACCCCCTACTCCATCGCCCGCTTCGGCCGGCAAAGTTAGGTTCACCACAGAGACACGGAGGACACGGAGGTTCGAGTTTGTATTTCGCGGCGGAGCCGCGGCGTTCTCTTCCCTCGCGCAAGCAGACAAGTGCTGCGGCTTCGCCGCAACTCGGTTCCTCCGTGTCCTCCGTGTCTCTGTGGTAAATCTTGCTTTCCTCGGCGTGCTCGTCGAAAGGGAGGACCGCGATGATCGATGTCGCGCGCGTGCGGGCGGAGACGCCGGGGTGCCGCACCGTGATCCATTTCAACAATGCCGGCGCGGCGCTGCAGCCGCAGCCGGTGCTCGATGCCGTGCTCGGTCATCTCAGGCTCGAGGCGGAGATCGGCGGATACGAGGCGGCGGACCGCGCGGAGGCGGCGCTCGAGGGCGTCTACGGCAGCCTCGCGCGGCTCATCAACGCGGCGCCCGACGAGATCGCGCTCATCGAGAATGCGACCCGCGCCTGGGACATGGCGTTCTATTCGCTGAGGCTCGGGCCCGGCGACCGCATCCTCACCGCGAGCGCCGAATACGCCAGCAACGTCATCGCCTTTCTCCAAATGGCCAGGCGCACCGGCGCCGAGATCTCGGTGGTGCCGAACGACGAGACGGGCGCGCTTTCGATCGAGGCGCTCGAGCGGATGATCGACAGCCGCGTCAAACTCATCGCGGTGACGCATGTGCCGACCAACGGCGGGCTGGTCAATCCCGCCGCCGCGATCGGGCGCGTCACCGCCCGGCACGGCATCCCCTACCTGCTCGACGCCTGCCAGTCCGTGGGACAGATGCCGGTCGACGTGGCGGAGATCCAATGCGATATGCTCTCGGCGACGGGCAGGAAATTCCTGCGCGGGCCCCGTGGCACCGGCTTCCTCTGGGTGCGGCGCGCGCTGATCGAAAAGCTGGAACCGCCTTTCCTCGATCTTCACGCGGCGCGCTGGACGGACCCGCAGAGCTACGAGATCCGGAAGGACGCGCGGCGCTTCGAGAATTGGGAGAGCTTCGTCGCGGGCCGGCTCGGGCTCGGCGCCGCCGCCGAGTATGCGAAGGCGCTCGGGCTCGAGGCGATCGGGGCGCGGATCAAAGCGCTCGCCGAGCACTTGCGCCGCTCGCTCGCGGAGATCCCCGGCGTCAGCGTGCGCGACCTCGGGCGCGAGCGCTGCGGCATCGTCACGCTCACCGCCGAGGGAGTGTCCGCCGCGGAGCTATGCCAAGCCGCTGCCGCCGCACAAATCAACGTGACGACCTCGTCGATCTTCTCGACCCGCTACGACATGACCGCGCGCGGCCTCGACCTGCTGCTGCGCGCCTCCGTGCATTACTACAACACCGAGGAGGAGATTCTCCGTTTCTGCGATGTGATGCGGGAACGGGTGAGGGCGCTGTGAGGCTTTAGCGCAGAGGACGCGGAGGTTTCGCGGAGGACGCCAGGTAAGGAAGATCACCACAGAGCCGGTGAGGCAGTGAGAATCGGATTGGGCGTTTCGCGCCCTAAAATTCTTCTCACCGCCTCTCTGCCTCTGTTCTTTCTTCCGCGTCCTCTGCGAAACCTCCGCGTCCTCTACGCTAAAATCTTTCGCGTCTTCACACGCCCGCCGTTTTGTCTTTGCCGGTGACGTCGTCGCCCCAGTCTTGGACGAGGCGGGCGGCGCGGGCTTTCAGATCCTGCTGCAGCTGGTCGGCGCGGATGTCGACGAAGATGCGGGCGAGGCTTGGCATGCCCAGGAAGAGCACCCAGCCGATGGCGGCGGCACCGTACATGATGAGCCAGTTGACCGGCCGCGACAGGATGTCGGCGAGGCCGATCATCGTGAGGCCGCGGCCCCAGAGCTGCATCACCAGCGGGCTCAATCCCGCGAGGTTCATGAAGCCCACCGCGCGCGTCAGGTACCGGGCGCGGGTGCGGTCGATCAGCGCCGCCACCATGCTGGGCACGAGCCCCGCCAGCAGCAGGATGGCGAGCGGCAGCTCGGTCGCGGTCAGCAGCAACGCCGCGAGGATGGCGAGCGTGGGCGTGACGCTGCGCCGGGCGGTGCGGCGGCGGGGCCTCGCGGCACCGGCTTTCGCGATGGCGGCGGACTTGGCGGCCACGGGCTCAGCTCATCAGGGCGACCAGGGCGAGGCCCGTCGCCCAGGCGAGGAACAGCGCGGCCGCCGCGGCGATGCTGGCGCCCAGATGCTGGGCGCGCTGCGGGCGGGTCTTGCCGTCCGCGCGCAGGCCCTCGAGCGCCCGCTCGATCGCCTGATACTCCCGCGCCGCCGCGTTGAAGCCGACGGCGTCGCGCTGCCGCTCGGCCGGGTTCTCCACCAGCGCCAGCATGTCCACCAGGCTACCGGTCTCCGCCACGACGGGGAGCCGCTCCAGCAGCTCCTGCCGGCGCGCGCGGTTGCGATAGGACTGGAAGACCGGCGGCAGCTGGCGCGCGAGCCGGAGCGCGGTCTGCGGCGCGCTTAGCGGGCCGCGCATGGCTTGCAGCTTCGCCAGCAGCTTGAGCGCGCCCTGCGCGCGCGCCGAGGGCTCGGCGCTCGAGAGCGCATCGAACCAGTCGTGCGAGCCCAGCTTGAGGCGCGCGCCGATGAAGCCCGCGAAGTGCCGGTCGATGTGCAGCTCCTCGGCGGGCCGCCGCTCGAGCTCGGCCTCGATGGCGCCGAGGGCGTCGCCGGGATCGACGACGTAGCGGCTCTCGATCAGCGGCCACAAGCAATGGAGCGACGGATTGAGCTCGTAGAGGCTCCGCTCTGCGCCCTCGCCGGGCCGGAGGTCCTCCAGGTGCAGCCGCAGCCGCTCGAACATCTTGAGCACCGGCACCTGCTCGGGCCTGAGCCCGCCCTGGGCCGAGAACCAGAACACCGGCAGCCGCGCGGTCACGGTCTCGGCCACCAGCCCGACGGAGCCCTGGCCTTGGAAGGCGCCCGCGAGCGCCGGGCCGAAACCGTCGATGCCCACGGCGAAGCCCTTGTAGCGGAGGGGCGCTGCCGGATCGAGCGCGATGGCGACGCGCGCCACCAGCCGGTCCTGGTTCGCGGCACCGGAGCCGCCCTGGCCCTCGGAGATCGCGGAGGCCAGCAGCTTCGTGCAGTCGGGATCGCCGAGGGACCGCTGCACCCAGGCCTCGAGCTCCGCGCTCCTGGCGACCTCGGCGGCGGGGCCTGGCTTGCGCGCGAAGGCGTGCGCGAGCGAGCGCGCGGTCAAATGGCCTTCACCCTCGAACTCGAAAGGCCGCGTGGCGCGCCTCGTGGGCGAGGGCAGCCGGGGCGAGGCCGGCCGCCCGTGCAGCCAGAGGTCGACGTCCTGGATCGTCCAGCGCTCCTTGGCCTCGTCGCTGAGCAGGCCGCGCACCGGCTCGATGATCGCGGGCGAGAGCCGCTCGTTGCCGACGATCGCCGCATAGGATCCGCGCCGGATCTTGTCCGCGATCAGCTGCTGGTCGGGAATCTCCGCGACGGGATTCCGGCCGAGCCACAGGCAGACCAGGGTCACGCCGAGCGCATAGAGATCGTCCGCGGGCGTGCCCTCCCCGCGGCCCCAGGGATCGGCGAGCCCGCCCTCGATGGTCTCGTAGACCAGCGGCTGCAGCAGGCCCGCGGGTGTGGCACAGCAGTCTCCGAACACGGCCTGGCGGCGGGCGGTGTCGCGGTAGAAGACGTTGGTGGCGCGGATCGCGCGGTGCGTGGCGCCGGCGGTGAGGACCTGCCTGAGCGAGGTCACCAGCGGGGGCAGGATGTGCTCGATGAGGTCGCTGTCGCCGAGCGGACCGCGCGGCTGATCGATCGGCGTCACCAGCGCCGGCTCGCTCGTTCCCGCGTAGCCCGGCATCACCGGCCCGCCGACCGGGCGATCGTAGACGATGGCGAAGCAGCGGCGGCCCGCGAGCGGCCAGTCGATGACCGCCCATTCCCGCGGGGCCAGCATGCCCTCGAGCCGCATGCCCTGCAGCGCCTGCAGCACCGGAAGGCGCGGCGGCACCAGCGGGCTCAAGACCAGCGCGAAGATGTTGCCCGACGGCAGGTCGCGGTCGAGCGCGACATAGGCTTTGGCATAGGGCGTGGAGAGCTCCGCCAGCGGGCGGTCGATGTAGATCTCGACGTGGCCGCCCAGTATGGCGACCCGGCTCTCCGCCCCGCCTTCCTGTGCTCCCGACTGCGCCATCCGCGGTGCCCGCCTTTACCAAGTATTGGGCGCGCGCGAGGGAGGGCGCCCAGTCCTTGAGACTAGGCCCCAAGCCCAAACAGTCGGTTAACGCTCCGTCAATTCTTCGCGCGGAAGAGGCGCCCGCCGCGGATCGGCGCTTTCACCCCCGTCGTGCCGGGAAAGCTCAGCGGCAGGCCCTCGAGGCTGCGCACGGCGAGGTAGGCGAAGGCTTGCGCCTCGAGCGCATCGCCGTCCCATCCGACACTCTCCACCGCCTCCACGGGCGCCGAAAGCGCCTGGGAGAGCGCCGCCATCAGCGTGGGGTTGCGCCGGCCGCCGCCGGTGACCAGCCAGCGCTTGGGGGGCGCCGGGAAATGCTGGCGCGCCGCCGCCACCGCCGCCGCCGTGATCGCGGTCAGCGTGGCGGCGCCATCCGCCGGAGAGAGCGGGTCCGGCATGAAAGCGCGGAAATCGTCGCGGTCGAGCGATTTGGGCGGGCGGCGCGCGAGGAAGGGATGGGCCAGGAAGCGCGCCACCGCCTGCTCGTCGACCTTGCCCGCGCGTGCCAGCGCTCCGTCGCGGTCGACGGGCGAGCCCGTGTGGCGGAGCGCCCAATCGTCGATCAGCGCGTTGCCCGGTCCGGTATCGAAGGCCAGGACCTCGTCCTCGCCGGCGCCGAGCCAGGTCACGTTGCCGACGCCGCCGAGATTGAGCACCGCGAGCGGCCGCTCCAACCCGGCGGCAAGCCCGGCGTGGAACGCCGGGGCCAAGGGCGCGCCCTCGCCGCCGGCGGCGACGTCCGCCGAGCGGAAATCGGCGATGACGTCGAGGCCGAGCGTGCGGGCCAGACGCGCGCCGTCGCCGATCTGCCAGGTGCGGCCCTCCTGCGGCCGATGCAGGATCGTGTGGCCGTGCATACCCACCACGTCGACAGGGCCGACGTCGTGCCGGGCGAGAAAGCCCTCGACTGCGGCGGCGTGCGCGTCGGTGAGATCGCGCTCGACCTCGGCCACCGGCCCCTGCCCGCCCAGCACCGAGCGGAGGCGCGCGCGCAAGCCCTCCTCGTAGGGCACGGTAAGCGCCGGTCCCGCCGTCACCTGGGTCCGCCCATCGGTCTCCAGGAAGGCGACGTCGATGCCGTCGAGCGAGGTTCCGCTCATCAGGCCGACGGCGCGGCGCATATCTGCGCTCATGTCCTCACCTCGAATTGTGGCATCGGCGCTTGTGTGCTAGAGCACCCGACCCATCGTCTGGAAACCGCCGATCCGCAGCCTGCCGAAATGACCACCGTTCGCTCCCCTTTCCTTGCCGCCGCGGAGGCCCGCGGCTTCGTGCATCAGTGCACCGACCGCGAGGCGCTCGACGCGCGCCTCCTCGAAGGTCCCGCCGTCGCTTATATCGGCTTCGATTGTACCGCGGATAGCCTCCACATAGGCAATCTCGTGGGGATCATGATGCTGCGGCTCTGGCAGCGCACCGGCAACAAGCCGATCGTGCTGATGGGCGGTGGCACTACCAAGGTCGGCGATCCCTCCGGCAAGGATGAGACGCGCAAGCTGCTGACCGAGGCGGAGATCGAGCGCAACAAGGCCGGCATCCGCCGGATCTTCGACCGCTTCCTCAGTTTCGGCGAGGACCCGACCGGCGCCGTCATGACGGACAATGCCGACTGGCTCGACCGGCTGCATTACATTCCGTTCCTCAGGGAATACGGCCGGCATTTCTCGGTGAACCGCATGCTGAGCTTCGACAGCGTGCGGCTCCGGCTCGAGCGCGAGCAGCCGCTGTCGTTCCTCGAGTTCAACTACATGGTGCTGCAGTCCTACGACTTCCTGGAGCTCGCGCGCCGGCACCATTGCATCCTGCAGATGGGCGGCTCCGACCAGTGGGGCAACATCGTGAGCGGCGCCGAGCTCGGCCGCCGGGTCGAGAACCGCGCGCTCTTCGGCCTGACCTCGCCGCTGATCGCCACCGCCTCCGGCGCCAAGATGGGCAAGACCGCGCAAGGCGCGGTCTGGCTGACCGACGACCGGCTCAGCGCCTACGACTACTGGCAGTTCTGGCGCAACACCGAGGATGAGGACGTCGGCCGGTTTCTGCGGCTGTTCACCGATCTGCCGCTGGAGGAGGTCGCGCGGCTGGAGCGCCTGGAGGGCAGCGGGATCAACGAGGCGAAGCAGGTGCTCGCGACCGAGGCGACCGCGCTCTGCCACGGGCGAGCCGCCGCCGAGGCCGCGCGGGAGACCGCGCGGCGTGTCTTCGCCGAAGGCGCCACCGGGGACGCGCTCCGGACCGTGACCGTGCCGCGGAGCGAGCTCGAGCGAGGTATCCCGGTTGTTGAGCTTTTCGTGCGCGCGGGGCTCGCCAGCTCGAACGGCGAGGCGCGCCGGCTCATCCGCGGCGGCGGCGCCCGGCTCAACGACGTCGCGATCGCGGAGGAGACGCGGGTCATCACCGCCGCCGACCTTAACGCCGACGGCATCATCAAGCTCTCCGCCGGCCGCAAGCGCCACGCGCTGGTGAAGCCGGCCTGACACGGAGGGTCTCTTTCTATCCGGCTTGCCCGGCGCCTCGGATGGGCGGCTCCGACCAGTGGGGCAACATCGTGAGCGGCGCCGAGCTCGGCCGCCGGGTCGAGAACCGCGCGCTCTTCGGCCTGACCTCGCCGCTGATCGCCACCGCCTCCGGCGCCAAGATGGGCCA
>DATMMM010000150.1:0-3360 GCA_035569735.1 Allostellaceae bacterium
GTCAGCGTATGCGCGTCCACTCCCGGCCGCGGAAATCGTCTCCAGCGAGAGGCGGCTGAGCGGTCCACCTTGGCAGGCAAATCTGAATGGTGCCCAGCCAACTGTTTGGCTGCGCGCGCTCAGGATGGTCTACCTCCCAAGGTCGTCGGCCTGATCCACCATTGCGAATGCCTGGCGCGCAAGGCACGCGCGGCAACCGCGGCGGCGCGGTTAGAATCAAACAACCCGAAGCAACTCGCGCCCGAGCCCGACATGCGCGCCAGCCGGCAGCCGGGGAGCCCGCGCAGCGCCGCGAGCGCCTGCGGGATGGCGGGATGCAACGCGATGGCGGGGGCTTCGAGATCGTTGCCGTGGCGGGACACGTAGGCGATCAGCTCGTCGCGCGATGGCGCGTGGCCGTCTGTGGCCCATCCGTCCTCGACGCCCTTTGCGTGACGATGCTCGCCCACCGGCGGCGCGCGCAGCGCCGCGAACACATCCTTGGTCGCGACGCTTACGCGCGGATTGATCAGCAGCGCCGGCAGGACGGGCAGCGCTAACGGCGCCGACAGCACCTCGCCGATGCCGCGCATCACGCGCGGCCGCGGATCGAGGCAAACCGGGACATCGGCGCCGGTCGCGCGTGCGGCAGCGATCAGGCGGGCGTCGTCGAGCGCGATGTGGTTTTGGCGCGCGAGGAGCCGCAGCGCTGCGGCCGCGTCGGTCGAGCCGCCGCCGAGGCCGGCGGCGACCGGCAGCCGCTTCGAGAGCGTGAAGCGGCCGAGCTTGAGGCCCTCGATCCGCTCGGCGAGCGCGCGGGCGGCCCGGAGGACCAGATTGTCGGTGAGATCGCCGGCGGCGGCCGCGGTTGGGCCGCGCACGGTGAGGGTCAGAGTTTTGCCGGGCGTGAACCCCAGCGCGTCGCCGGCCGCGGCGAACACCACGAGGCTCTCGAGCTCATGGTAGCCGTCGGGGCGCCGGCCGAGCACGCGTAGCGTGAGATTGACCTTGGCGGGCGCCGGCTCGACCCGCGCGCTCGGAACAGGCACAGTTAGGCGCGGCTCAGCCGCCGCCTTCGGGCTTCTTGGCCTTGCCAGCGTCGACCGCGGACGCATCAGGCAGGCCGGATTTCAGCTTCGCCTCGATCGCCGGCAGATCCTCGGCTTCGGGACCGAGATCGCGGGCATGCGCCCATTGAAAGCGCGCCTCGACGGTGCGGCCGACCTTCCAATAGGCATCGCCCAGATGATCGTTGATGGTCGGATCCTCGGGCTTGAGCTCGACCGCCCGGTCGAGCTCCTTCACCGCCTCCTCGTACTTGCCGATGCGGAAATAGGCCCAGCCGAGCGAGTCGACGATATAGCCGTCGTCGGCGCGCTGCTCGACCGCGCGCTTGATCATGGCCATGCCCTCGTCGAGGTTCATGCCCTTGTCGACCCACGAATAGCCGAGATAGTTGAGCACGTGCGGCTGGTCGGGAAACAGCTCGAGCGCCTTCTTGAGATCGGCCTCGCCCTTGGGCCATTGCTTGGAGCGCTCGAAGCAGATGCCGCGGAAGTAGTACAGGGTCCAGGCCGACTTGTCGGGCGCCGGCATGGTGGCGAGGCCCTTCGAGTAGACATCGGCGCATTCGGCGAACTGCTTGCGCCCGCGCAAGAGATTGCCGAGCGCCATGATGGCCTCGAGATCGGTGGGCGAAGCGGTGATCAGCTTCTCCAGATCGGCCTTGGCCTCGTCGCTGCGATCGGAGCCGTCGAGGTCGATGGCGCGCTGGATGAGCGCGCTGCGCTCCAGCGGCGAGTTGGGCGGCATCCGCTCATAGGTCTTGATGGCGAGCTCGGGCTTCTTGAGGCCCTCGTAGAGATCGGCGAGCGAGAGCAGCGCCAGCTGGTGCGAGGGCACCAGGTAGAGCGAAAGCTGCAGATAGATCAGGCCCAGGTCCTCGCCGCCGCGGCGGCCGAGCGCGGCGCCGAGCCCATAGAGCACCTCGGCGGCGCCGGCCTGCGGCGAGTCGACCAGGATCGGCAGCTTCTTGCCGGCATTGAGGTCGGCCATCGCGTCGGCGATCAGCGGATGATGCGGCAGCACCTCCTCGAACGCCTTGAAGGTCTTGAGCGCGTCGTCCTTGCTGCCGTTGCGCGACTGATAGCTCCCATAGGCCTGCACCACGCGCAGCGCGGTGGCGTCGAGCTGGTAGGCGTGCTCCAGGCGCTTGCCGGCGGCCGCCTTCTGGCCCGCGGCGTCGAGAATCATGCCGGCGTGCAATTCCTTGAAGATGCCGTACCAATCCGGTCCGGTGAGCTTGTCGATGGCGTCGACCGCGGCCTTGCTGTCGGCGGCGGTATCTTGGGTCCAGGCCGACAGCAGCACGGCGGCGAGATCGGTGATCGGGCCGCGCACCGATTGCGCGAACTGCTGGCGGGCGACCTGATATTGCTTCTGCTTGATGGCGCGCACGCCCAGCACCAGCCGCGCGATGCGATCCTCCTTGTCGACCGCGAGCACGCGGTCGGCGAGCCGGACCGCCTCCTCGACGTCGCCATTGAGCAGCACCGACAGGAAGGTGCGGTCGAGCAGCTCATTGTTTTTGGGATCGCTCCGCAGCGCCGAACGGTAGAAGGTCGCGGCCGCAGCCGCGTCGCGGTCCCGGCTCGCGTGCTGGGCGGCGAGGAAGCTGCCGGACGCCGACACGTGCGAAACACCCGCGGGCGCCTGCGCCAAAGCGAGTTGCGGGCCGGACCAGGTCACGATGATTGCGGCAAGCGCAGCCAGGGGCGCGCATCGGGTTGGGAGCGAAAGGATCACGGGTTGGTCGACTCCATCTGGCGGACCCGCGCATTCGGCGGGACCGCATTCATGGGACCAGAAAGGTCTCGGGTCCTTCAAGGTCCTTGGGACCAGAATGGCCATGTGACCAAAATAGTCTTGGGACCTCAATGGTCTCGGAACCAGAATGGCCTATCGAGGCAAAGACCACAAGAATGGCCCCATTTAGAGCAAGTCCGGGCTCATTGGAAGGTCTGTTATGGCAGCATCGTGACCCCGGCGATCACATATTTGGGTAATTCGGCCCGCCGCCGCCTTCCGGCGGCACCCACGTAATATTTTGATTCGGGTCCTTGATGTCGCAGGTTTTGCAGTGGACGCAGTTCTGCGCGTTGATCACGAAGCGCGGGTGACCCTTCTCCTCCACCCATTCGTAGACTCCGGCCGGACAATAGCGCGCCGATGGCCCACCATAAATATCGTGCTCGGATGCGGCCTGCAGGGCCGGGTCGGCGACCCGCAGGTGCACCGGCTGGTCTTCCTCGTGATTGGTATTGGACAGGAATACCGAGGACAGCCGGTCGAAAGTGAGCTTGCCGTCGGGCTTGGGATAGG
>DATMMM010000151.1:0-4178 GCA_035569735.1 Allostellaceae bacterium
GCGTCAAGCACGAGATCCTGCTGGAGGGCTACGAGGCGAAGCCGCCGCCGCGCGACTGCCCGACGAACCGGTTCGTGCCGCCCGGCGCCGAGGCGGAGAACACCTGCCCCTTCGTCGTGCCGCCGGGCACCTATTTCATGATGGGCGACAACCGCGACAACTCGTCGGATAGCCGCGTCGCCGGCAGCGGCGTCGGCTTCGTGCCGGCGGAGAATCTCGTCGGCCGCGCCGAGTTCATTTTCTTCTCCACCGACGGCTCGGCCGCGTGGTGGGAGATCTGGAAGTGGCCGCTTGCGATCCGCTACGGCCGATTGTTCACGGCGATCCATTAGGATGATGCCGAGGGGTTCCGACCTCGATCCCCTGTTCGAGCTCCTGGGTCACCGCTTCGCCGACCCGAAGCTTCTCGCGGAAGCGCTCACCCACTCGAGCGCGCATGCGCGGCGCGGAAGTCCACGCCAAAGCTATGAGCGGCTCGAGTTCCTGGGCGACCGCGTGCTCGGCCTGGTGGTGGCGGAGCTGCTGTGGCGGCGCTTTCCCGAGGAGGCCGAAGGCGAGCTCACTCGGCGCCATACCGGACTGGTGCGCCGCGAGAGCCTGGTCGAGGTGGCGCGGGCACTGGGTCTCGGCGCCTTCGTCATTCTCTCGCAGGGCGAGGCGCAGGCGGGCGCGCGCGACAATCCCAGCGTGCTCGCGGACGCTTGTGAGGCCGTGATCGCCGCGCTCTATCTCGATGGCGGCCTCGAAGCGGCGCGTGCCTTCGTGCATCGCTACTGGGAGCCGTTGTTGCAGGGTACCGCGACGCCGCCGCGCGATGCCAAGACGGCACTCCAGGAATGGGCGCAAGGGCGGGGCCGCGGATTGCCGACCTACGAGACCGTGAGCGTCGCCGGCCCCGCGCACAAGCGGGTGTTCACCGTGAGCGCGCGGGTGGAGGGCGCTGAGCCCGCCACCGCCAGCGGCAGCTCCAAGCGGGCGGCGGAGACGGCGGCGGCTGCCGAGCTGATCGCGCGGCTCTCGCCCGGCCAGGCGGGCAGCCGCTCGTCGTGACCGCGCCTGCTCCCACGCGCTGCGGCTACGTTGCGCTGATCGGGGCGCCGAATTCCGGCAAGTCGACGCTGCTCAACGCGCTCGTCGGCGCCAAGGTCTCGATCGTCTCGCCCAAGGTGCAGACGACGCGCCGGCGGGTGCTGGGAATCGCGATCCATGAGGGTGCGCAGATCGTCTTCGTGGACACGCCCGGCATTTTCGCGCCCAGGCCCGGGCGCCGGCTCGAGCGGGCGATGGTCTCGGCGGCGTGGGCGGGCGCGGCGGACGCCGATCTCGTCGTGCTGCTGGTGGATGTGACCCGGCCCGACGATGCCGACACGAGTGCCATCGTCGAGCGGCTCAAGGCGGCCGGGCGCAAGGCGGTGCTGGCGCTCAACAAGATCGACTTGGTGAAGCCGCCGGTGCTGCTGGAGATCGCCGCTCGTTTTTCGAAGCACGGGATCTTCGAGCCCATCTTCATGATCTCCGGCCTCAGCGGCGACGGCGTCGCCGACCTGAAGCGGCACCTGGCCGCGGCGCTGCCCGAAGGCCCCTGGCTCTATCCGGAGGATCAGTTGTCCGACCTGCCGGAGCGCCTGATGGCGGCGGAGGTGACGCGCGAGCAGATCTTCCTGCAGCTGCGCGACGAGTTGCCTTATGCGTCCACTGTCGAGACCGACAAGTGGGAGGAGCGCAAGGACGGCAGCGTTCGGATCGAGCAGACCATTTTCGTGGAGCGGCCGACCCAGAAGGCGATTGTGCTGGGCGAGCGCGGCCAGCGCATCAAGCTCATCGGCGCCCGCGCGCGCGCCGAGCTGGAAGCGTTCCTCGGACGTCGCGTCCACCTGTTCCTGTTCGTGCGCGTCGAGAAGGCCTGGACCGAGGACCGTGAGCGCTACGAGGCGATCGGTCTCGATTTCGAGGGCTGAAGTCCATGCATTGGAGCGAGCGGGGCATCGTGCTGGCGGTCCGGCGCCATGGCGAGACCGCGCTGGTGGCCCACGTGCTGACCCGCGGCCACGGCCGGCACGCGGGCCTCGTGCACGGCGGGCAGGGGCGGCGGGGCCGCACGGTGTTCCAGGTGGGGAACGCCGTTGCGCTCACCTGGCGCGCGCGCCTCGACGAGCATCTCGGGACCTATGCGGGCGAGCTCGCGGTGGGGCATGCGGCCCGCGTGATGGAGGACCCGCTGCGGCTCGCCTGTCTCGCCTCGGCGGCCGCGATGGCCGAGGCGGGCTTGCCCGAGCGCGAGCCGCATCCGCGCGCCTATGACGGGCTCGCGGCCTTGCTGGAGGCACTCGACCGCGACGACGGCTGGGCGCGCGACTACGCGCGCTGGGAGCTGGAGCTGCTGGCGGAACTCGGCTTCGGGCTCGACCTCGGCCGCTGCGCCGCGACCGGGACCACGAGCGACCTCGTCTACGTCTCGCCCAAATCCGGCCAAGCCGTCTCGCGCGGCGCGGGCGAGGCCTACCGGACCCGCATGCTGCCGCTGCCGGAATTTCTGATATCCGACGCTCAACCGAACCGCGAAGCGGTGCTGGATGCCCTGCGCCTCAGCGGATACTTCTGGGAAGAGCGCGTGTTTCGTCCGCACGGCCGGAAACTGCCGGCGGCGCGCACACGCTTCGTTGACCGACTCGGGCGCCAAGCCGCAGTATCGCGCGCGCTCACGCAATCGATCACATAAGGCCAAGGTCAGGGAGACCAATTTGTTCAGTCCGACTGTCGGCTTCGATGGTAGGCCCTAGCCCTCGCTGCTTGGATGCAAGCCCCAGCTTGGGATCGAGGAACCATGGCCACCCCTGCCCAGATCGCCGCCAACCGCCGCAATGCGCTGAAAAGCACCGGGCCAAGGACGGCCGCGGGCAAGACCGCCTCGAGTCGGAATGCTCTGCGCCACGGGCTGGCCGCGCGGGGGGCGGTCGTTCTCGGCGAGGACCCCGCGGATCTCGCGCGGTTTCGGGCGGAGCTGGTGGCCGCGCTGGCGCCCAGGGACGGCCGGGAAGAGTTCCTCGCCGATGTGGCGGCAGAGGCGGCTTGGCGGCTGAGGCGCGTCTGGCGGGCGGAGGCGGCGCTCTTCAACCGCGCTGGACGGTGCGCACCCTCGTGCCTTCGCGAGCTTCTGGTCCTGCAGCACTACGAAGTGGCGGCCAACCGCCGCTTTCACCGCGCGATTGCGATGCTTGATCAGGGGCGGACCCCGATACAGCGGCAGCGAGTCTCCGTCTGCGCACAATCCCCCGATTGTCGTCATGCGCGGACTCGTTCAGCGCATCCGCGTGTCCTTCGGCCGGAAAGAACACGTGGATTACCGGCACAAGCCAGCACAAGCCCGGTCACGACGACTTTGAGGAGCGGTTACTCCGAACAGAGGCGCCGGAATACTGCGGCGCCAGGGCGGGCCGCTCGTAACCGTCGTTTTTGTCGGAGGAACCCAATTTGGGGACCCTCCGCCGGTACCCAAGAGCCTGGAGGCTCTGGCACCTTGTCGTTGCGCTCGAGCCGGCTGGCTTTCGCGGAAAAGCAGCTTATTTCGTGGAAAACCGTCCTAAAACGCCATCGAGTGAAACAAAATCCCTTCGAATTCGCGTCTGTTTGGCCCTCCTGGGCGGAGAGGCGCGCCGCCGCCCCAGCTTCAGCAAATCGCGCTCCAATGATACCGGACTGATCCATGGCCACGACCCCTGCCGCCGCTGTTCGCGACGTCGATTTCGCCGAGGCGCTCGGCGAGCGTTATCTCTCCTACGCGCTCTCCACCATCATGGCGCGCTCGCTGCCGGATGTGCGGGACGGGCTGAAGCCCGTGCATCGCCGCCTGCTCTTTGCCATGCGCGAGTTGAGGCTCGATCCGAAATCCGGCCACAAGAAGAGCGCGCGCGTGGTCGGCGACGTCATCGGCAAATTCCATCCGCACGGCGATGTCGCGGTCTACGAGGCACTGGTGCGCCTGGCGCAGGATTTTGCCCAGCGCTATCCGCTGGTCGACGGGCACGGCAATTTCGGCAACATCGACGGCGATAACGCCGCCGCGATGCGTTACACCGAAAGCCGCCTGACCGAGGTGGCCGAGGCGTTGCTGGCCGGCATCGACGAGAACACGGTCGATTTCCGCCCCACTTATGACGGCGAAAACAACGAGCCGATCG
>DATMMM010000152.1:0-2343 GCA_035569735.1 Allostellaceae bacterium
CGATTCTTATTTTGGCCGCGAGAATAGCCGCGCCGGCGACACCAAGACCAAGCTCGACTCAGCGCCCCGCGTGGTGCTCGTGCCTGGGCTCGGACTGTTCGGCATCGGGCGCACCGCAAAGGACGCCGACATGGCCGCCGATCTCGCCGAGAACACCGTGCGCGTGGTCACCGACGCGGAAGGCATCGGACGCTACGAGCCGCTCCCCGAGAGCGACCTGTTCGCTCTCGAATATTGGAGCCTTGAGCAGGCGAAGCTCAAGGGCGCGGTGGTCAAGCCGCTGACCGGGCAGGTGGCCTTGGTCACCGGCGCCGGCGCCATCGGCAGCGCCACGGCAAAGGCCCTCGCCGCTGAAGGCGCCGCCGTCGCCATCCTCGATATTTATGGCGACACGGCCAGGAAGGCGGCGAAGAGCTTCAAGGGACTAGGGCTGCAATGCGATGTGACCAAGCCGGCCGAAGTCGCCGACGCCTTTGCCAAGACTTGCGAGCGCTTCGGCGGCGTCGACATCATCGTTTCGAATGCCGGTGCCGCCTGGCAGGGCCGCATCGGCGACGTCTCCGACGAGCTGTTGCGGCAGAGCTTCGAGCTCAACTTCTTCGCCCACCAGACCGTGGCCAAGGAGGCGGTGCGCATCATGTTGAAGCAGGGCACCGGCGGCGCGCTCCTGTTCAATCTCTCCAAGCAGGCGGTGAACCCCGGCGGGAATTTCGGGCCATACGGGCTGCCCAAGGCCGCGGCCATGCTGTTGATGCGCCAATACGCGCTCGACTACGGCAAGGACGGCATCCGCTCCAACGGCGTGAATGCCGATCGGGTGCGGAGCGGGCTATTGACCGACGCCATGATCGCGGATCGGGCGAAGGCGAGGGGCGTCTCCGAAGGCGACTATATGAGCGGCAATCTGCTCGGCCGCGAGGTGCTGGCCGAGGACGTGGCGCAGGCCTTCGTCGCGCTCGCCAAGGCGCGCAAGACCACCGGCCATATCGAGGCGGTGGACGGCGGCAACATCGCCGCGGCTCTGCGCTAGTCGGCGCGTCATCTTTCGAGACGGGCCTTCGGCCCTCCTCAGGATGAGGACCAGCTTCCTCATGCTGAGGAGCGCCGCAGAGCGGCGCGTCTCGCAACAACGCGCAACTTATCCGTGTGCACCTCAATGCTCGGCCGCTAATTCCCCCTATTGAGCTGGAACCCACAGATCATCCGCTTGCGAGCGGGCAGCGCCGGGGAATTAGCGTTGAGCAAGCCATTGCGATCGCCGAGAGGCTGTTACCCCGCCACTAAGGACCTCACGTCGCGAATCTGAAGTGCAGAACGTCGCCGTCCTTGACGACGTAGTCCTTGCCTTCGAGACGAAGCTTGCCGGCGTCGCGCGCCCCGACCTCGCCGCCGAGAGCGACATAGTCGTCGTAAGGAATGGTCTCGGCGCGGATGAAGCCCTTCTCGAAATCGGTGTGGATGACGCCGGCGGCCTGCGGCGCGCGGGTGCCTTCGGTCACTGTCCAGGCGCGCGCCTCCTTGGGGCCCGCAGTGAAGTAGGTGATGAGGCCCAGGAGCTTGTAACCCTCGCGGATCAGCCGGTTCAGCCCAGGCTCGGGCAAGTCAAGCTCGGCGAGATAGGCCTGGCGCTCGTCGGGCTTAAGCTCGGCAAGCTCGGCCTCGATCTTGGCGGAGATGATCACGCAGCCGGCGCCTTCGGCCTTCGCCCGCTCCGCCACGCGCGCCGAATGCGCATTGCCGGTGGCGGCAGACGCCTCATCGACATTGCTCACATAGAGCACAGGCTTAGCGGTGAGCAGATTAAGCGCGTTGAAGGCCGCGCGCTCCTCGTCGGCAACTTGAGCTATCCGCGCAGGCTTGCCTTCGCGCAAGAGCACAAGCGCGCGCCCGACCAGCTCGAGCGCCTTTTTCGCTTCCTTGTCTTGCCCGCGCACCTTGCGCTCGAGCAGCGGCACGCGCCGCTCCAGGCTGTCGAGATCGGCCAGCATCAGCTCGGTTTCGATAATGTCGGCGTCGGCGATCGGATCGACGCGGCCTTCGACATGGATGATGTCGTCATCCTCGAAGCAGCGGAGCACATAGGCGATGGCGTCGACCTCGCGGATCACCGCGAGGAACTGATTGCCGAGGCCTTCGCCCTTCGATGCGCCGCGCACCAGCCCGGCGATGTCGACGAAAGTGAGCCGCGTCGGGATCACCTCTGCGGACCTGGCAATTTTGGCGAGCGTGTCGAGCCGCGTGTCGGGCACCGGCACCTCGCCGACATTCGGCTCGATGGTGCAGAATGGATAGTTGGCGGCGGCGGCCGCGGTCTCGGTCAGCGCAATGAAGAGGGTGGACTTG
>DATMMM010000153.1:0-2832 GCA_035569735.1 Allostellaceae bacterium
TCTTCTTCGTGACCGACATGGTCAGGCAGGTGCGCGAGCTCTGGCGCATGGCTCGGCCGGGCGGCTCGCTCGCCATCACGACCTGGGGGCCGCGGATGTTCGAGCCCGGAACGACACATTGGTGGAATGCGGTGAGGAAGCTGCGTCCCGATCTCGTTCCCGAGGTCAGCCCGTGGAGCCGCATCACGGAGCCGGAGGCGGTGCGCCAACTGCTGCGGGAAGCTGGGATCGTGACTGTCGATGTCGTGGCGGAACCCGGGCGCCAGACCCTGCGCTCTCCGGACGACTGGTGGACGATCGTCCTTGGCTCCGGCTTTCGATGGACGGTCGACCAGCTGGGACCGGAGGCGGCCGAGCAGGTGCGCTCCGCCAATCTCGCGGAGCTGCGCCGTGCCCGTGTCGATGCCATCGAAACCAACGCGATATTCGCGACGGCGCGCAAGCCGGCATGACGTGCGGCGATTACTGGAACCCGGAGATCGAGACCCTGTCGGCCGACGTGCGCCGGCGGATCGAGACCGAGCGGCTCCAGATGCAGATTGCGTACAACCACCGCACCAGCGCGTTCTACGCGGCAAAGCTCGACGCCGCCGGCGTCAAGCCCTCCGACATCCGCGGCGTCGAGGACTTGGCGCGCATTCCCTTCATGGAGAAGCGCGAGATCGCGGCCTCGCAGGAGGACGGCACGCTCCTTGGCATCAATCAATGCGCGCCGCGCGAGGAGATCGTGCGCATCCAGGCAACCGGCGGCACCACCGGCCAGCCGCTCCGCATCGGCTGGACGCGCCAGGACATCGCCGATTATTGCGAGATGGGCGCCCGCGCGCTCTGGGCCATGAGTTGCCGACCCCGCGATATCGTGTTCACCACCATGAATTTCAGCCTCTATGCGGGCGGGCTCAGCGATCACCTGACCTTCGAGACGCTGGGCGCCACCACCATCCCCTACGGCGTCGGCCAGAGCGAGCGGCTCCTGCGCATGATGGCGGCGATGCAGGATGACGTCTGCATTTGGGCCACACCCTCCTATGCCGTGCGCCTCGCCGAGGTCGCGCACGAGCTCGGCATCGCGCCGCGCGACGTCGGCATCGCCAAGGGTTTCTTCTCGGGCGAGGCCGGCATGCAGGTGCCGGGCTACCGCGAGGCGATCGAGCAGACCTGGGGCATGCGCGCCTTCGACATGTACGGCACCGGCGAGCTCGCGCTGCATTCGGGCGAGTGCCTTTATCGCAACGGCGTGCACTACGGCGGCACCGGCTTCGCGGTGATGGAGCTGATCGACCCCGATACCGGGAACGTGCTGCCCTTCGAGGACGGCGCCGAGGGCGAGGTGGTCTTGACCTCGATCCGCCGCCAGGCCTGTCCGCTCCAACGCATGCGCTCGCATGATTTGATGCAAGTCTTCACCGAGCCCTGCGCCTGCGGGCGCACCAGTTTCCGCTTCAAGGTGCTGGGACGCTCCGACGACATGATCATCGTCAAGGGCGTCAACGTGTTTCCGCTGGGCATCCAGGCGACCCTGATGACGCTGCGGCCCCGGCTCACCGGCGAGTTCCAGGTCGAGTTGCCGCGCGCGCCGCCCATCGACTACGCCGTGCCCATCAGGGTCGAGGTCGCGCGCGATGTGCCGACGGCGGCGCAGGCCGATCTCGCGCGCGAGGTCGCGGCCACGCTCCAGCGCATGCAGAATTTCACCGGCGCCGTGACGCTGGTGCCGCAAGGCAGCCTCTTCAGCGAGAAGAAGCTCCGGCGCGTCATCCGCGCCTATCGGGGAGAAACACCATGAGCGAGGCGGTCCAGCTCGAGATCCGCGACGGTGTGGCATTGATCACCCTCAACCGGCCGGAGAAGCTCAACGCCATCAACGAGGACGTGCTCACCGGTTTGCGCGCGGCGGTGGCGCGGCTCCGCGAGGACGCGGCGGTGGGCGCCGCGGTCCTCCACGGCCGCGGCCGCGCCTTCTCCGCGGGCGGCGACATCACGGCCATGTCGGGGATGGACGAGGCCACCTTCTCGCGCACGATCCAGCTCTACATGGAGATGGCGAAGGATTTCCGCGCCTGCCCCAAGCCGATCGTGGCGGCGATCCACGGCTATGCGCTCGCGGGCGGCTTCGAGCTCGCCTGCCTCTGCGACATCCGGATCGCGGCGGAGGGAACGCAGTTCGGCCTCCCCGACACGCCGCTCGGCCTCAGCCCGACCAGCGGCATGACCTATCTGCTGCCGCGGATCATCGGATTGGGCCGCGCCCTCGACCTGACGCTCTCCGCCGAGACCATCGACGCCGCCGAAGCACATCGCATCGGCTTCGTCACCCGCGTGGTCGGTGCGGACCGACTCCTTGAGGAGGCGACCCAGCTCGCCCGCAAACTCGCGGGCTATCCCCGCACCGGTGTCGCGCATGCCAAGGCCGAGTTCTACGGCGCCCTCGAATCGAGCTTCGAAGAAGCCACCTCGGCCGAGCACGCCGGCGAAGTCGCCTGCTTCCGCGACCCCGCCACGCGCGAGCAGTTCCGGAGATTCGTGGAGCGGAAGAAGCGCTGAGCACGCGCTCGCCTCCTGAAATCCCTCTCCGCCCCTCAGGGGCGGAGAGGCAAGGTGAGGTGGGGCTGTTCCGATGCGCAGTCGTTGCCATAGAAATTTGCCGTCGAGCGCGGCTATTGGCATCGAGAGTCCCCCACCTCACCCAACCTCTCCGCCCGCGTGGGGCGGAGAGGGGCTGTGTTTAGTCGAGGGCACCCCCTTCAACCAAATGCCGGCGCGACCTCGCTCATGAACCGCGCCATCTCGTCCTTGACCTGCGCGTGCGGCTTGAGCCCCACGTTGAAATAG
>DATMMM010000154.1:0-21861 GCA_035569735.1 Allostellaceae bacterium
CTGCACGGTGTAGGGATCCGGCGCCTCGAAGGAGTCGACACCGGCGAAGTCCGAGGAGAACGCCGAGCTCTTCGGGTCGGACGCGCGCTTCAGCGAGAACACCACGTCCTCCGAGGTGAGCTCGCCGTAGCCGTTGTTGCACTGGACGCCATGGCGCAGATGGAAGGTCCAGGTGTTGAGATCGGACGAGGTATCCCAGCTCTGCGCGAGATCCGGCTCGATCTGATCGGGATTCATCGTGCCCGGCTTGAAGCGGACGAGGCCGTTGAACATCCAGCCCACGATCGCCTTGTCGGGCGTGGTGGAGGCCTTGTGCGGATCGAGCGCCTGCATGTCCTGCGCCTGCATCCCGATGTTGAGCACCGTCTCGGCGCTCGCCGGCGCCAGCGCCAGAAAGGCCGCGCCCACCATGGCGGCGGTCGTCACGAATCGTCCGTGGTTCATCTCGCCCTCTCCTCCCGTCTCGATCCGCCGAGGATGCCGGCGGTATTCACCGATGATACCGGTCGGCGCTCGGCGATGAAAGCTTGGCCGCAGGGATCCCCCGGGCCGTCACACCATGTCCTCGTGGCGCATGTTGACCAGCAGCTCCGCAATCGCCGCGTTGTTGGGGAGCGCGAGGACGCAGGCCACGAGCTCCGCGATGTCCTCCGGCGGGATCATCGCCACGCGATCGACCTCCTGGACGTCCACGGTCATGTCGGTGGCGACGAAGCTCGGGCAGATCGCGGTGGCGCGGATGCCGTGCTCCCAGCCGAGCCGACGCACGGAGTGGGTGAGCGCCGTCAGCGCGAACTTGGTCATGGCGTAGCCGGCATTGTCATTCTTCACCCGCTTGCCCGAGAGCGAGGAGATGTTGACGACGCGGCCCACGCCGGATTTCTTGAGATGCGGCAGCGCCGCGCGGATCACCCGGAGCGGCGCCTTCACGTTCACCAGCCACATCTCGTCGAGCGTGTCCTCGCTCTCGTCCTCGACGGCGGAGAACCGCGCGATGCCGGCATTGTTGACGAGCGCGTCGATGCGGCCGAAGCGTTCCAGGGTGGCGTCGACCCAGGCCTTGGCGGACTCGCGCTCGCGTGCCTCGTAGCGCGCGATGAGACAGCGCGCCGAGGCCGGCACCGCCGGCGTCTTGCCGTTGCGCACGCCGAGGCTGAGGCGGAACCCGCCCGCCGCGAGCCGGCGCGCAGTCGCCGCTCCGATGCCGCGGTTGGCTCCGGAAATCATCACCACGCGCTCGCCCGCCGCCAGCATCCGTGCCGCCTCCCCCTATCTGTCGGCCGCAATCCTAGGTCGGCCGCGCGGCCCGGCCAAGCAGTGCCGCTCAGAACCGATCGGGACGATAGGGCGCGAGGTCGAAGCCCGCCGGTCGCCCCGCAACGATGGCGGCCACCAGCCGGCCCGTCACAGGCCCGAGCGTGAGACCGAGATGGCCGTGTCCGAAGGCGTAGACCACCGAAGGACAGCGCGGCGATGCGCCGATGACTGGGACAGAGTCCGGCGTCGAGGGCCGATATCCCATCCACTCGCGGTTGACGCGGTCGCTCAGCCCCGGCAGCGCCGCGCGCGCATGTGGCAGGATTTTATAGATGCGGGAGAAGTCCGGCGGCGCCTCGAGCCCCGCCAGCTCGATCCCGCTGTTGATGCGAATGCCGTCCTGCATCGGCGCCATCGCGAAGACGCGCTCGGGAAACACCACGGGACGCCGAAGCTCGCCGGCTTCGCCGGGATCGAGGTTCAGGTGATAGCCGCGCTCGGTGTCGAGGGAGACGCGATCGCCGAGCCCCGCCGCGAGCCGCCCCGACCAGGCGCCCGCCGCCACGACGACGGCGTCGAAGGCGCGGATGCCGCGCTCCGAGCGCACGCGCACGCCGCCACCCTCGTGCGGCTCCAGAGTGCGGACGTTCTCGTGCAGGAATTCGCCGCCGGCCTGAGCAAAAAATTGGCCGTAGCCGTCGACGAGGCGCCAAGGGTAGCTCGCGAAGCCGGCGTCCGGCTGGAACAGCGCCTTGATGAAGCGCGGCGCCAGGTGCGGCTCCAGCTGGCGGAGCTCGCCCGGCCCCAACACCTCGAACTTGATGCCGTGCCGGCTCATGAGCCGGCGCTCGAGAGCGCTACCCGCAAAGCCCGTCTCGGTCTCATAGACCTTGAGCCATCCGGCGGGCCGCAGCACGTCATGCACGCCCGCGAGCGCCGCGAGCTCGCGATGGGCGTCGTTGGCCTGCGCCAAAATCGGGGCCAAAGCCGAGGCACTCCGGTCCACCTGGGCCGAGCGGCCCGCGAGCAGGAAGCGCACGAGCCAGGGCGCAAGGCGCGGCAGGTAGCGCCAGCGCAGCCGGATCGGGCTCGCGGGATCGAGCAGCATCGTCGGGATCTGCCGCCAGAGATCCGGCGTGCTGGTGGGCGTCACCCCACCCGTGACGATGCCGCCGGCGTTGCCGTAAGAGGTCAGCGTGCCCGGCGAGCGCGCATCGATCACACTCACCTTGTGGCCGTCGCGCTGCAGGTAGAGCGCCGCGCTCATGCCGACGACGCCGGCGCCGACCACCGCGATCTCGCGTTCCCCCATGGCGGATGCCCTGCCGCGCCTAGGCGTCGGGCTTGAACTGCATCGCCACGCCGTTCATGCAATAGCGCTTGCCCGTGGGCTCCGGACCGTCGTCGAAGACGTGGCCCAAATGCCCGCCGCAGCGGTGGCAGTGGACCTCGGTCCGCGGCAAGATGAGCTTGAAGTCCCGCGATGTCTCGACCGCGCCCTCGATCGGCGCGAAGAAGCTCGGCCAACCCGTGCCACTGTCGAACTTGGTCTCCGATCGATAGAGCTCGAGTGCGCACGCCGCGCAGACGAACACGCCCTTGCGGTGCTCGTCGTTGAGGGAGCTCGTGAAGGGCCGCTCCGTTCCGTGCTGCCGGAGCACCCGGAATTGCTCGGGCGTCAGCTTCTGGCGCCATTCCGCGTCGGTGGTCATGAAGGGCTCCTGAAAGACTTGGGTTCCCCGGATCGTGCCACCGCCACCTGGGTTTGTCATTGCGAGCCTGAGCGCGCGGCTCCGCCCTATTTCACGGCCTCGCCGGTGTCCGTGAAGACCAGCTTTCCGTTGCGGGCGGCGACCTCGCGTTTGTAGTCGGGATCGCCGGGCTTCAGGACGCGCAGCAAGCTGATGGTTCGCTGCTGCGAATCCGTGAATGCACTGAGCGTGCAGAGCTCGGGCGAGTACCAGAGGAGCTGAGTCGTGGTCGAGCCGCCTTCGATGTGATCGGTACGGCGGATTTTCCAGCTCTTATAGCTCCGGGCTCCAACCGCGATGGACTCGGGTCCAACCACCACGAAGGAGACCAGCGCCTTTCCGCGGGTGTAGCGATTGATGCGGGTGATATCGAACTGCTTCTGCGGCTTCAGTGGCCAGAACTGGGTCAATCCCTCCGGGTTCGATTCGAAGGCCCAGCGGTCGCCCCCGTCGTCGAACATGAATTGCCCCGCGCGCACGACACTGCGCTCCGTTCCCAGGATCGAATAGGAATAGGCGAGCGGCGGCGCGTCCGCCGGCTTCGGGAGGATGAGGTAACCGCGGTTGCTGTAGAGCAGCTTGGTCTGCGGCGGGGGCTCGCAATAGGCACCCGCAGAGGGATCGTTGCTCTGAGCGCGCGCGGGAGCGGCTAAGGCGCCGATAACAACGGTCACCAGCAGAAGCGCCCTGAAACGGCAACCCATCATCGCCCCCTCCCCCTTGAGACCCTCGACATTGAAACGCCGGAGTCCGGTCCGCGGTCAATAGGCCCGGCTTGGCTCGCCGTTCTCGTAGCGGATCGCGATCACGTCGAGGGTATCGGTGCCCGCGGGCGTGCGCAGCTTGACCACGTCGCCTTCGCGCGCCTTCAGCAGGGCCTTGGCGACCGGCGAGATCCAGCTCACGCGATGCTCGGCGAGATCCGCTTCGTCGACGCCGACGATGGTGACGGTGTGCTCCTCCCCGCGCGCGTTCGCGTAGGTGACGGTGGCGCCGAAGAAGACCTGATCGCGGTTCTTCTGCCGCTCGGGAGAAACGACCTCGGCGGCTTCTATTCGCTTGGTCAGGAACCGGATCCGGCGATCGATCTCGCGCAGCCGGCGCTTGCTATAAATGTAGTCGCCGTTCTCGGAGCGATCCCCGTTGCTCGCCGCCCAGGAGACGGTCTCGACGAGCTTGGGGCGCTCGACCCGCACCAGATCGCGGAGTTCGTCCTGCAAACGCTGAAATCCGCGGGGTGTCACGTAGTTCTTGGTGCCGACCGGCAGCGAGTCCGGCTCGTCCGGCAAGTCGTCCTCGGCCTCGGTTTCTTTGGTGAAAGCCTTGCTCATCCTCAATTCCACAATGGGTTTTCCCGAGTTTACCACGTCGACGTTGACCTACCTCAATGCGGGGTATGCCGGGTTAGCGGACACTAACCTTAATGAACGGTTAATGGGGGCTGGCGTCGCCAATTCTTACCCGACACAAGCAGTGCGAGTGCGCGAGCCAGCCGATTCTCGCACCCGTATGGCAAGTATCCGTGCGATGTCGTACCGATGAATCGTAAGACCATCGATAATTGATCTTGTCGAACGATGCACACTTGAACATGCTTAAGCATCACGTTCGCTCGATCAACGAACCGGGTACCGGTCCATCGTCGACGTGCAGGGGGAAGCCATGACACGCAATTATCCGAACATCACGCCGCCCAACGATCTGCGTCTGCCCGATGCCTTGACCATCAAGCACGGCCCGCGCGATCTGCTGGCACGCTTTGTCTTGCAGGGCGACAAGCTCGCGCGCGCGATGGGCATCCGGCTGCGCTTGCGCCATGACTTCGAGAATTTCTTGACGCTGAACGAATTCGAGGTCGGGCGAGGCAACTGGTACCCGCTCGTCGACATCTTCCTGCCCTCGCATGGCGGGCTTTCGCCGGAGAACGCCTATTGGATCTCCGGCGAGACGGACGACGGCGAGATCGTCGTCACCCAGGCGGGCCGCGTCTACTTTTGGCCGGAGACCACGCTGGTCGAGGAGGCGCGCGCCATGTTCTATGGCGGCCGCAGCAATACCGGGCCCTGCATCGTCAAGGCGACCGATGCGGCGAAGATCACCGGCGTGGTGTTCTTCGGCGGCGCGGTTTGGGTGCGCCCGGACTTCCGCGGGCTGGGACTCTCGCGATTGATGCCGCGGCTCGGACGCGCCTATGCAGCCGCGCGCTGGCCGGTCGACTGGGGGATGTCGCTGGTGAAGCCCGCGCTCGTCGACAAGGGCGTCGCCGTGGGCTACGGCTACAAGCACGAGAGCCGCAGCCTGTTTTTCCCGGGTCACCAGCTCGGCGACCTCGAGGTGGTGCTGGTCTACATCTCGTGCGAGGAGGCCTACGAGGATCTGGCGACCTTCTTGACCGACGGCATGGGCGGCATCTCGGCCGCGCCCGCGGTCGTGTCCGCCGGCGCCAGAGCGGTGGGACCCTCGGTCACCAGGGAGGAAACCGTGACCAGAATCTCGGAGGACATGGTCGTCCACGGCAACAGCAGCCGATCGTAGGTCGTGCGGCCCTTGCGACCGCGCAAGGCGGCATTGACGCGGTCCAACTGCGGCAACTTGCGAAGCGCGGTTTGCCGGTAATCCTCGGCGACCCATTGACCGTATTCGCGATCGGGCTGGCTGGCGACTTTTTCCCCGATCGCGCGGTAGGGGAAATCGCGGTCGCCCAGCCACTCGAAAGCATCGCCGACATAGCGGAATATCGGGTCGGCGTCGTTCGACTGCACGCCGACGACGACCGTGCGCCGCAGGAAGCCATGCCGCGCCATGAACGGCAGGACCGTGTCGTCGAACTGCCCGAAGGCCATGCGCCATTTCTGCAGGATCGGACGGAGCCGGTGCTCTCTGTTGGTCAGCAGCCGCTCGTGATCGAGCCGGGTTGCGGAGAAGCGCTCGCTCGATCGATGGTCCTCGAGGTGCGCCAGCGAATAGAGGTCGTGCAGCCGCTCGAAGGCGCGCTCGGCGCTCGGCAGGATCTCCCGCTCCCAGCGCGTCGTGAGGAAACGAATGCAGAAGGCGCGCGCCGTGGATTTCGACAGCACGTGGTTGACGGCAATCAGGCTGTTCAGATCGACCGTGCTCGGATGGACGGTGATGCTCACCACGAGATCGGTGATGATCTCGACCTTGATGAAGCCGAGATTCTTCACGGCGAACATCGCCGCGTCGTAATCGGGGTCGAGATCGCCGACTTCGCGCAGGAACTCCTGGCTGCCCTCGGGCAGCCATCGGCCCTCCGGCGAAACCAGAAACGTCTCGTTCTGCATCACCTCCGCCACGTGTACCGCCTTACCCATTGGGCTGACAGCACTTTGGCCGGATTACTATGAATGAAGGCTTAAATGCGGGGTCCAAGGGGCCGGTTTGCGCGGGTTTCGCCGGTCGCATGGAGACGCGGTTGAACTTCCTTAGGGTCCCTCGACATCTCCTAGAACGCGGGCAGGACAGGGCTAACGCAGGGCGTCGAGACCCGGGGAGCGGAGCCAATCAGGCCGCGTGATCCCGGGCGTAGCGCGCGATCTCAGCGTGGGTCGCGAACCAGATGCCGGGATGGCCCGCGATGTGCCGAATCAGCTCGTCCAGCAGCCAGATCCGCGAGCGGTGACCGCTGATGTGCGGGTGCATGGTCAGCTGGAACAAGCCGGCCTCGGCATAGGCTGCGTCGAACTCGCGGCGGAAGATCTCGAGCACGGAAGATGGCGCGGTATAGGGCCGAAGCGCCTGATAGCGGTTCATGTTGAAATAGACCGCATCGTCCCGGATCCACTCGACCGGGAGCTCAACCACGCCCGTGGGCTCGTTATCGAGCAGCAGTTCGTAGCAGTCGTCGTCGGCCATCAGGGAGGAGTCGTAGAGCAGGCCCATGTCTCGCGTGATGGCGAGCGTGTGCGGGCTGAAATCCCACGAAGGCGTGCGAATGCCGACGGGCCGCACGCCCGCGATCCGCTCGAGCGTGTCGCAAGAGCGCATCTGGAGGTCGCGCTCGGCCGCCGGCGGCAGGATGCTGTTGCGCTCGTGGATCCAGCCGTGGATGCCGATCTCGTGTCCCTCGCCCACGACGCGCCGCTGCTCGTCGGGATAGAGCTGCGCGATCACCGCGGGCACGAAGAAGCTCGCGGGAATACCGTATTTGCCAAGCAGCTTGAGCAAGCGCGGCACGGCGACGCGGGCGCCAAATTGACCCTGCGAGAGCCGGCCGGGCGACGTGCCGCCCTCGCGGAGCTCGCCGCTCTCGTGATCGCTGTCGAAGGAGAATGCCACGGCGCAGCGCGCGCCGTTCTTCCAGCTGCGCGGCCGCAGCGGACGGCCCGCGCGCACATGCTCAACCACGCCGCGCCAACGCGCCTCGGGCCACTGCCAGGGTTGCTGGTCATCGCCCGTGGAAACCTGTGCGGCACCCTGAGCAGCAGCTGCGGTCATCGTCGGTCCTCCCATGCTGCGGAAGGGCCGAGATATAGCGGATAACCCGAGGCGCGTCAGTCCCGCTTGCGCGAGATCACATAGGATTCGTCGAAGAACCAGAGGCCGCCGTGCCTCTGCAGCACGGCGCGGGTCGCATCGAGATAGCGGCGGCCGCTGATCACCTCCGCCAGGCGCTGATCCTCGATTTGCGCCACGTAAATCGCGGCATTCCAGGCCGCGAACAGCGTCGAAGTGCCGATGGTGTCGCTGATCTCGCTGGGCAGTGTGTGCATGTCGTAGCGGAAGATCGAGCGGTTGTCGGAGTAGGCGTTGAAGTTGAGGTCGCGCCCGGCGCTGCCCAGCTCGGCCTTGGCGAGCTTCAGGAGCTCGTGCCGGTCGGTCTGGAACGGGTTCTCGCCGGGCCAGATCTCCTGCACGATCTCCAGCCCGGGGTCGCGGCCGTGGGAATGGATGGTGAGCAGCCGCCCGCCGGGAGCCAGGCTGCGCGCCAGCGGCGCGATGACCTTGCGCACCTTGAACTCCGCCGGCGCTCGGGCGCGATAGGGCTGCGAGGCGATCACGAGGTCGTAGTCGGCGCGCGTGACGCCGCGCCGCGGCATGACCTGGTCGAGCAAGAATTTGTGATCCTCGCGGTGGATCACCAGCACGACCGGACGCTCGTAGACGGGATTGCCCGAGGATTGGCTGACGCGAGCGCGCCAGTGCTCCGCGAGGAAGGATTGCAGATCGATGATCTGCTCCTCGAAGTGATGCGCGGTGTTCCCGGCGAGCGACAGCTCGTGCCAGACCAGGCTGGTCGCGGCGGTCACCGAGTTGGGCGCGAGCCACGGCGCCTCGGAGTAATAGAGGTTGGTCATCACCAGCACGGTCGCGGGATGCTCGAAGAAGCGGTCGGGCATTTTGTCCAGCGTCAGCCGGACATCCTCCAGGCTGATCTCCTTGCCCACGATGTAGTGCGGCATGGTTGGGAAGCGGTCGTGCATGGCGCGCATGACGCGGGCGAGCACGGTGCCGTCGCCCACGCCTGCGTCGAAGACGCGGAGCGCCGGCGGACGCGGATGCACGTTGGCGAGCTCCAGGCCCACGCGCTGCGCCACCACCCACTTCTCGCTGCAGGTGTTCACGAACAGCAGGTACTTCTGCCGATTGTCGTAGAAGCGGAAGCCGTTGATGGAGCTGAGGCCCGGGGCCGCGGGCCCGCGCGGGGGCGGCGCGGAGGCGCCGAAACGCCCGACTGTCGGGACTCCGGCGCCCCGGGCGGGCGCGCCTTTGGCCATGAACGCCCGGATGCGGTCGAAGGTGTCGGTGGTGATGCGTCCGCCGTCGCGCAGCCGGCGCACCAGCTTGCCGTCGTTGATGGCGAGGCGGCCGAAGGTGGATTCCGCGAGATCCGCCCGGCGGCAGTAGTCCGAGATTTCGCGCAGCAGCGTTTCGGCGTCCATCGGCAGGCCGTCCAATTCCGCTTGGCGATCGGAATTCGAGCACCGGCGGCCCATTTCGTCAATCGTCAGGTCCCATACGGCAGATGGGACATTTTGTGGGCTCTACCGATAGGCAGCAGCAAAAACCGGTCAAAGCGGGCGAATCCGATGGTATCTGCCCATCACCTCCACCGTGGGGTCTGCAATGAGATCCCACCGATTGGTGGGCAATAGCCCACTAAAAGATGGGCAAGCACCGTGCTCCTCAGCCGGCCGTAACGCCGCCGTCGATCGGGATCACCGCACCCGTGATGAAGCTCGAGGCGGGCGAGGCGAGCAGGAGCGCCAGACCCTTGAGCTCGTCGGGCCTGGCGAGGCGCCCGAGCGGCACCATCTCGGCGAACTCCTGCACGGTCTCCGGCTCCCGGTGCAGGCGGCCGCCGCCGATATTGGTCCAGAAGGGGCCGGGAGCGATGGCGTTGATCAGCACGTTGTAAGGCGCGAGCTCGAGGGCTGCCTGGCGCACGAGGTTGTTCACCGCGGCCTTGGTCGCGGCGTAGGCATAACCCACCATGCGCTCGGCTCGAATCCCGCCGATCGAGGATGTCACGATGATACGGCCGCTGCGCTGCGCCTTCATGCGCTCGGCTGCCGCTTGCAGCGTGACAAAGACGCTGGTCAGGTTGACCTGCAGCACCTGTTGCCACCGCCCCATGTCGACCGCGCTGATCTCGCCTTCCGGCCGCCCAAAGCCCGGACCGGCGCTGATCCCGGCATTGGCGAAGACCACATCGAGCCGGCCGTGCTTCTCCGCGGTGGCCTGGATCGCCGCACGCAACGACGCGGTCTCGCCGACGTCGAGCGCGATCGCCTCCACCGCGTGGCCGGCTTGCGCCAAGCGCGTTACGGCGGTGTCGAGGGCGCTCCTGTCGATGTCGAGCATTGCCACGACGGCGCCGTTCTCCGCCATCACCTCGGCCATCGCGAGGCCAAGGCCGCTCGCGGCCCCGGTCACGAGGGTGACGCGACCGCGGACATCGAAGAGCGCTCCGGCACGCATTTCAGCTCCCGATTTAGGATTCGAACGCGCGCTAGTCTCCGCTCAAGACCTCGCGCTGTCCGAGCCCGTGCCCTTGAAACTTCTCATAGTAGAGCCGCGCCATAGCGAAGCTCGCGACTGTGCCGATGCCAAGGGGGATCAGCAGCAACATGAAGATTTGATGGATTGGGAAATGCATGTCCAGCAGAAAGCCGGCAATGATGGGACCCGCGATGGAGCCGAAGCGACCGACTCCAAACGCCCATCCGGAGCCGTTCGATCGAATCGAGGTCGGGTAGATCATCGCGGAGGTGGCATTGATGCCGAACTGCAGGCCTAAGAGACAGAAGCCAGCAAGAAACGCCACGACCATGAGAACCGGCACCGAGCCGACAGAATAGCCAATCGACGCAACGATTGGCATCGACAGCAGAAACAGAATTACCACGGGCACCAAGCCCTTTTTGTCGAGCTGTCGGCTCAGGAGGAGACCGCCGATCGTGCCGCCGATTTGGAATAGCGCGAGCGCGCCCGCCCCATTATCGCGTGACACTCCAACGGATGGTAGGACTGTCGGCAGCCACTGACTCGTAAAATAGAAGGCCATCAGGTTGCACACGAACAGTACCCAAAGTAATGGGGTCAGGTAGTGCAGGCCGTCCGCGAACAGCAATTTCGGCGAGAAGCTGGCATAGTTTTGCTCATCACGAATGACGAAGGTCGTTCCCGGCGTCACGTCGAGAGATGAAGACAGTCGCGCTACCAAGCGCGCAACCTCAGCCTGGTTCCTCGTCTTCACCACCAGGAATTTGATGGACTCCGGCATCCACAACAGCACCGCGACCGACATCACGATCGGAGCGATACCACCCACCCAGAACAGGAGCTGCCATCCGTATTGCGGCGCGAGCCAGTAGGAGATAGCCCAAGGAACCGCACCCCCGAACGTAATTCCAGTAAACATGATGATGATCATGGTGGCCCGGACTCGCCTCGGCGCGAACTCGGCATTAAGCGCGATGATATTCGGCAGCAAGCCGCCTATGCCGAAGCCTGCGAGGAACCGTAAAATTATGAGGTCTGAGACGGAGGTAGCCCTCACTGCCGCAAGGGTGAAGACACCAAAGGTAATGCATGAGCCGATGATAGCTTTTTTCCGGCCATAGCGGTCGCCGACGAACCCAAACAAAGGGGAACCAAACAAGATTCCCACGAGGCCGGCACTGAACGCGAAACTGAGTGCCGCCATACTGGTGAGGCCCCATTCCTTCACAAGGAAGGGACCGGCGTAAGCGACGGCGGCGATGTCGTATCCGTCGATCAGGATCACAAAGAACGACAGGATCACGAGCCGCGCGTTGAACGCATTCATCTTGCGCTCGTCGATGAGGCGCGAGACGTCGATCGTGCTCGATTGAGCCATGCTGCCTCCCCGAATGCCGCCGGCGTCGATGAGCGCGCCAGCGATTATTGTGCGGCGCTGGGTCGCCGTTCCCTCGCCCTAGTTCCGGTAGGAGTCGTCGCGCTCGTCGAGCTGGCGCAGGAGCGCCGGCCATTCGAGGATGCCGTAAGGACGCACCACCGTGGCGCTGTACATGTGGGTCGCGCGCTCGACCACCTCCGCCGGCAGCAAATTGAGTTCGGTGTTGCAAGCCATCGCCGCCATCTGGGCCTGGCATGATTTCTCGAGCCCGTAGATCCGATTGAAGGCTTCGGGAACGCTGGGACCCACGGAGATGAGCCCGTGGTTGCGCAAGATCATGACGTCCTGGTGCCCCAGATCGGCCGCGAGCTTCTCGCGCTCTCCCGGGTCGCGCTCGGGGCCGTTGAAATCGTGATAGGCGAGCCGCGCATAAAACCGCATGGCGGTCTGGGTCAGCGGCAGCAGGCCGCATTTGAGCGACGAGACCGCCATCCCCGCGGTCGTGTGGGTGTGCACCACCGACATCACGTCGGGGCGCGCCCGATAGATCGCGCTGTGGATGACGTGGCCGGCCTGCTGCAGCCCGTAGTCGAGATCGGGCTTGAAGAGCACGCGGCCCTCGAGATCCACTTTCAGCAGGCTCGAGGCGGTGATCTCGCGGAAGAGCAGGCCATGGGCATTGATGAGGAAATGCTCGGGCTCGCCCGGCACGCGCGCGGTCGCGTGCGTGTAGATCATGTCGGACATGCCGTAGAGATCGACGAGCCGGAAGCAGGCGGCAAGATCGACGCGCGCCTCCCACTCCGCCGCGGAGACCGCTGACCGGACCGGCTTGACCTCGAGAGGGGCGATATTGCGCATGGCGAGTCCTCCGACTGGCGCGTTCTGTCCGTATGATTGCGGGGGCCCGGGATTGGAGCAAGCCCCCGCAGCCGGAAGGCGCGAGAGTGCCACGGCCGATGCGGTTTGACCCGCCTCTAAGCCTGTGGGGTCAGCCGCTTTCTCTGACGAATCTTTAATGAGGCGCGCGGGCACGGTCCGCCGCGCGCGGCGCTTATATCACATACATATCGTATGCGAGGTCTATGAATGTCGGCGGATGCAGCTCCGGCGGAATTGGAGTTGGAATTCCTGGTGCGGGACGTCGCGCGCCTGATGCGCAGACGTTTCGAGCAGTGCGGGCAGGAGTTCGGGCTGTCGCTGACGCGCGCGCAATGCTTCGTCCTGGTTCACATCGGGCGAGAGCCCGGCGTGCGCCAATCGCGGCTTGCCCAGCTCATGGACGTCGAGCCGATCGCGCTGGTGCGGCTCATCGATCGGCTCGAGGCCGAGGGGCTGGTGGAGCGGCGGCTCGATCCGAGGGACCGGCGCGTCTGGCGGCTCTATCTCACGGAAAAAGCCGCACCGACCCTCGAGCGCATCTGCCGCGCCAGCGCCGCGGTCACCGCGAGAGCGCTCGCGAATTTAGGCGAGCCCGAGCACGGCGCGCTCATGGCGACGCTGCGGCAGCTGAAAGCCGGCTTGTCCTCCCGCGCACCCGCGCTCGCCGGCGGCTAGCAAAACACCATGAGCAAAACTCGCTTCGTCCTTGCGGCCGTGTTGCTGGCCGGCTTCGGCGCCTGGATCGCCCAGACGCGGTCCGGGGTCGAGGCCGCCTCGCAGAACTCAGGACCGGCTTCGGCCGCGGCGGTGCCCGTGAAGGCGGGAACTGCGGAAGCGCGGGACATGCCCGTTTTCGTCCGCGGCATCGGCTCGGTGCAGGCCTTCAACACGGTGACGATCAAGAGCCGGGTGGACGGCCAAGTCATGAAGGTCGACTTCACGGAGGGCCAGGAGGTCAAGGCCGGCGATCTTCTGTTCGAAATCGATCCTCGGCCGTTTCAGGCGGCACTCGCGCAGGCGACCGCAAACAAGCAGAAAGACGAGGCGCAGCTGGTGAGCGCCACGGCCGATCTCGATCGCACCACGCAGCTGCTCCGCAAGGAGTTCCAGACCCGCCAGACCTTCGATCAACAGAAGGCTCAAGTCGGCCAGCTGCAGGCATCGATCAAAGCCGACCAGGCGCAGATCGATGCGGCGCAGCTCAACCTGGATTACGCCTCGATCCGCTCGCCCATCGACGGCCGCACCGGCGCCCGGCTGGTCGACGTCGGCAATATCGTGCATGCCGTCGACAACACGGGCCTGGTGACCATCACGCAGCTGCGCCCGATCTTCGTAAGCTTCACCGTTCCTCAGCAGCAATTGGATACGATCCGCGAGCGCCAGAGCGCGGGCCCGCTCGAGGCGCGCGCGCTCACGCAAGACGATCAAAAGCAGCTCGCGGTGGGCAAGCTCACCTTGATCGACAACCAGGTCGATCAGGCGACGGGCACGCTCCACATGAAAGCGCAATTCGACAATACCGATGCCGCACTCTGGCCGGGCGAGTTCGTGAATGTCCGCCTGGTCGCGAGCATCGAGAAGAATGCCGTGACCGTGCCCGCCCGCGCCGTGCAGCAGGGACCGAACGGCAGCTACCTTTTCGCGATCAAGCCGGACGACACCGTCGAGATGCGGATCGTCGAGGTGTCCCAGACCGACCAGGGTCTCGCCGTGATCAAGAAAGGCCTCCAGGCCGGCGAGCGCATCGTCGTGGACGGCCAATTCCGGCTCGATCAGGGCACGAAGGTCGCCATCCAGCCCGCCGCAAGCTCAGGCGGGTAAGCGCAACGGTTTCCCGCGAGCCGATCGAGCCACGACATGAACATTTCGAAGCCCTTCATCCTTCGACCGATCGCGACATCGCTGCTGATGCTGGGCATATTCGTGTTCGGCATCGCCTCCTACAATTTGCTGCCGGTGGCGGCGCTGCCGAACGTCGATTTTCCGACCATCGCCGTGACGGCGCAGTTCCCGGGTGCCAGCCCCGAGACCATGGCGTCCTCCGTCGCAACGCCGCTCGAGCAGCAGTTCGGCGCCATCCCCGGCCTCGACCAGATGACCTCGACGAGCGGGCTCGGCTCGACCTCGATCACGCTGCAGTTCAACCTGAGCCGGAACATCGACGGCGCCGCGCAGGACGTGCAGACCGCGATCAATGCCGCGGGCGGCTTGCTGCCCAAGAACCTGCCTAATCCGCCGACCTACCGGAAGGTCAATCCCGCCGACCGCGCCATCCTGATCTACGCGGTGCATTCCGACACCATGCCGATCTACCGGGTCGACGATTACGCCTACACGATCCTGGCGCAGAAGATGTCGACCGTGCCGGGCGTCTCGCAAGTCGACGTCGCGGGTCAGCAGCGCTACGCGGTCCGGGCGCAGGTCAACCCCGACGCGCTCGCTTCGCGCGGCGTCGGGCTCGAGGACGTGCGTAGCGCGCTCGCCGCCACCAGTATCGACCAGCCGAAGGGCAATCTCGAAAACGAGCACCAGTCGCTGACCCTCGACACCAACGATCAGCTCTTCAACGCGGGGCAGTTCAACAGCGTGATCGTCGCCTATCGAAACGGCTCGCCGGTCCGTCTCGGCGACGTCGGCCACGCGATCGATTCCGTGGAGATGAACCGGGTCGCGGCCCGGTACAACGACAAGAACTCGGAAATCCTGCTGGTTCACAGGGAAGCCGGGTCGAATACCGTCGAGACCGTCGCGCGGCTTAAGGCCCTCATGGAGCAGCTGCGCGCATCCGTGCCCGCGACGGTGAAGATCGACGAGGTATCGGACCGGACGCAGACCATCCAGGCCTCGGTCACGGACGTCCGCAATACGCTCCTGCTCACCGTCGGCCTCGTCGTGATGGTGATCTTCCTGTTCCTGCGCAAGCTGTGGGCGACGGTGATTCCCGGCATCGCGGTGCCGCTCTCCATCATCGGCACCTTCGGCGTGATGTACGCGCTCGGCTACAGCCTCGACAACCTGTCGCTGATGGGATTGACGATCGCGGTCGGCTTCGTCGTGGACGACGCCATCGTGATGATCGAGAACATCGTGCGCTACATCGAGGCGGGCGACCCACCGTTACAGGCGGCGCTCAAGGGCGCGGGCCAGATCGGCTTCACCATCATCTCGATCACGGTATCGCTGATCGCGGTGTTCATCCCGCTCCTGTTCATGAGCGGGATCATCGGCCGGCTGTTCCATGAATTCGCGGTGACGGTGTCGGTTTCGGTGATCGTGTCGGCGCTGATATCGCTCACCCTCACGCCGGTGATGTGCTCGCTCTTCCTCAGGAAAGAGGAGCACCGGAGCGGCGGCCGGCTCAATCGCATGGCGGAGGGCTTTTTCGATCGGATGATCAAAGGCTATGACAGCGGGCTCAAATGGGTGTTCCGTCATCAGTTCCCGACGCTGCTGTCGACCTTGGCGCTGATCGCCTTGACCGGCGTTCTCTACGTCGAGATACCCAAGGGCTTCTTTCCGCAGCAGGACACCGGGTTCATCTTCGGCGAGCTCGACACGCGGCAAGACATGTCCTTCCTCGGAATGTCCTCCCTGATGCGGCAGGCGATCGACCAGGTGCGCCAGGATCCGGCTGTCTCCGGCGTGGTCGGGTTCGCCGGTGCGACCGGCGGAAACGCCACCGAGAACACCGGCCGCATGTTCATCCAGCTCAAGCCCTTCGACCAGCGCGACGTGAGCTCGGATCAGGTGATCCAGCGTCTCCGCCCGGTGGCTGCGCAGCTCGAAGGCGCCAAGCTCTTCATGCAATCGGGGCAGGACATCACGGTCGGCGGACGGCTCAGCCGGACGCAATACCAGTACACGCTCACCGATACGGACCTCGACGAGCTCACCCACTGGGCGCCGATCTTCGAGCAGTCCATGAGCAAGCTCCCTGGCCTCCAGGACGTGGCATCCGACCAGCAGATCGCGGCCCCGCACGTGGCGATCCAGATCGATCGCGATGCGCTCTCGCGCCTCGGGATCACGCCGCAGCTGGTGGACGATACGCTCTATGACGCCTTCGGGTCGCGCGAGGTCGGCACCATCTACAGCTCGACCAACCAGTACAAGATCATCCTGGAGGCGGATCCGCAGTTCCAAGCCGACGAGACCACCCTGTCGAAGCTTTACGTGGTCGCTCCCGGCGGCGCGCGGGTGCCGCTAGGCGCGGTGGCGCATTTCGAGCCGAAGGTGGAGGCGCTATCGGTGAACCACCAGGGCCAATTCCCGGCAGTGACGCTCTCCTTTAACCTGGCGCCGGGCACGGCGCTCGGCGACGCCGTCACCGCCATCAGCCGAATGCGCAGCGACATCACTGCGCCCGCGACCCTGCAAGGCATCTTCCAAGGTACCGCACAGGCCTTCCAGCAGTCGCTATCCTCGACCCCTCTGCTGGTCGCGGCCGCGATCCTCGTGGTCTATATCGTGCTCGGCATGCTCTACGAGAGCTACATCCATCCGATCACGATCCTCTCGGCGCTGCCCTCGGCAGGCGTCGGCGCGCTCTTGATGCTGATGCTGTTCCACTACGATCTCAGCGTGATCGCCATCATCGGCGTCATCCTCTTGATCGGGATCGTCAAGAAGAACGCCATCATGATGATCGACTTTGCGCTCGAAGCCGAGCGCAACGAGGGCAAGAGCCCGCTGGAGGCGATCCACGAGGCCTGCCTGCTGCGCTTCCGGCCGATCATGATGACGACGATGTCGGCGCTCTTCGCGGGCTTGCCGCTCGCGCTGGGTCAAGGCGCCGGGTCCGAGTTGCGCCGTCCGCTGGGCATCGCGATCGTCGGCGGGCTCCTGGTCTCGCAGTTCCTGACGCTCTACACCACGCCCGTGATCTACCTCTATCTCGATCGCCTCAACGAGCGGATCAGCGGCCGCCGTCCCGCGCCGGAGCGCGCGCGCAAGGGAGCAAGGGGCGAGCCGCATCCGCGGCCAGCCGAGTGAGGCGTGGCGCTACGGCGAACTCACCGCTGGATCAAGGCGTCGCAATTGGAGCGGCCGGCCATCAGGCAATCCTCGACTTCACCCTCGCGCTTCAGGTGCTGGACCAGGAACAGCGCGGCGACGGCGAGCGCCAGCACGACCGCAAGCCCCGCCAAGGAGCGGGTCTGGCGGTCGGCGTCCTCGTCTCGCCGGTCCTTCATCAGGGGCTCCCGTGGCCGAGCTGAGGTCTGATCTCTCATCAATATGGGGGCTGACGGGGCGCGCCGCATGCCCCGGTGGCACACCGGGCAAGGACGGCGGATAGCAGGCGTGCCGCCCCCTACAATCGATCGGTGCTCGACGCGGACGCGATCATTTCGGTTGGTATCGATGGGCGGGCCGGCCTAGTCTTAGGAAACCGCTCGGCTCCGGTCGAGCGGCAATCAAATCTGGGGAGGCCATAGGATGACCACGAACTCCTTCACACGGCGATGCGTGCTGACGGCTGCGTTTGCGATCACGATGGGCTGGGGCGCGATGCCCGCGCCCGCTCGGGCCGACGACGTGACGCTCAACGTCTGGAGCCACGAGGCCGACGAGGACGCCAAGGTGGCGCTCCGCGAGCAGGCCGCGCGCGATCTGGAAAAGGCGCATCCCGGCCTCACGGTCAAGATCACCTGGTACGAGAAGAACCCGCTGCTCGCCGCGCTCAAGACCGCCCTGCCGGCGGGACAGGGGCCGGACGTGTTCTATGTCGAGCCGGACTGGACGGAGTACGTGACCGCAGGCTATCTGGCGCCGCTCGACGATCTCGTGAACTGGAAGACCATCCAGCCCTGGGCGCGCCAGGTCTGGGTGCACGACGGCAAGACTTACGGGCTTCCGCAGGAGGCCTATACGAACGAGATCTATTACAACAAGGACCTGCTGAAGAAGCTCGGCGTGGAGCTGCCGGCGAACGCCCAGTTCACGCAGTCGCAATTCCTCGACCTCGTCAAGAAGGCCAAGGCCGCCGGGATGACACCGATCGCGCAGGGCGTCGGCGACCGGCCGTTCCCCGGCGCCTATATCGTGGGCGAGGCGCTGCTGCGCAAGCTCGGGAAGGACGACTACCGCAAGCTCTTCACGGGCAAGCTGTCGTTCACGGACCCGCGCGTCGCCGAGGTCTTCACATGGACGAAGGAGCTGGTCGACGCCGGCGCCTACCCCAAGAACTTCATGACGCTGAAGCTCGGCGAGTCCCACTATTACTTCTACAGCAAGCCGGGCGCGCTGATGCTGCCGATGGGCAGCTGGTACACGGGCCGCGCCTTCGTGCCGGAGGAGAAGGGCGGCCAGCCCAAGGACTTCCCGCTGGGCGTCATGCAATTCCCGGCGATGGACGGCGGCGCCTGCAACCAGTGCAAGACCTCGGCGATCGGCGCGAGCTTCGCGATCAATGCCGCGAGCAAGCAGAAGCAGCTGGCGGCGGAGTTCCTGAACGCGATGTCGACGCCGGCCATGGGCAAGCGGTGGATCGAGACGGTCTACCTGCAATCCGCGGTCGACGTCGACGTCAAGAACTTCAGCGGACCCTACGCCGCCTACTTCACCGAGCTGATGGAGCGCCAGAAGGGTACCGACTACTTCATCGGCGGTCCCCGCGACATGGTCCAGGGACAGTGCAAGGACAGCTTCGCGCAGGTCATGAACGCGGCCTTCCCGGGCGGGCTGCTGTCGGTCGACGACACGCTCAAGCAGATGAACGCGGCTTGTTATAAGGGCTCCTGACGCCGACTGTAGGGGATCAAGGCGGCGTGCTCAGGCTCGCGCGTCTCCGGGCGCGGCCGGAGCCTGACGCGCGCCGCGCCGCGCCCGCGACGCTGGCGCTCTTCCTAGCGCCGGCGCTCGTCCTTTATGCCGGCTTCATGGTCTATCCGGTGCTGCGGACGTTCTACAACAGCGTCCACACCATCAGGCCGCAGGGTGTCCAGGAATTCGTCGGGCTCGCCAATTTCCGTGAGCTGCTGAGCACCGACCTCGTTTTCTGGAAGGCGGTCGGGAACACCGCGATCTTCGCGGTGATCGCGACGACCGCCGACGTGCTCGGCGGGCTGCTGATCGCGCTCTGCCTGTTCTCGCGGCCACCCTTCGCGAAGCTGCTGCGCGTGGTCTGGTTCACGCCGGTGCTGATGTCCTACGTCGTGGTCGGCGTCATCTGGGTCTGGATCTACGACTACGATTGGGGTCTCGCCAATAGCGTGCTGCGCTGGCTCGGCCTCGGCGCCTGGGAGCAATCCTGGCTCGGCGATCCCAGGACCGCGCTCGGCTCGGTTATGGTGACGCACATCTGGAAATGGCTCGGCTTCAACATGATCATCTTCCTGGCGGCACTCTCGGCTCTTCCGTCGGAAGTGCTGGGTGCCGCCGAGCTCGACAACTGCGGGTGGTTCGCCAAGCTCGTCTATATCGTCATCCCCATGCTGCGGCCGACCATCGTCAACCTGACGGTGCTCTCCTTCATCGGCAAGATGATGATCTTCGACCTGGTCTGGATCATGACGGGAGGCGGGCCGCTCTGGTCGACCGAGACCGTCTCGACCTATGTCTACAAACGTGCCTTCGACTGGAACACTTTCGATCTGGGATATCCCTCGGCCATCGCGGTGCTCTGGTTCTTCATCATCATGATCTTCGTCGTCCTGATGACGCGGGTCTTCCGTCAGCGGGACAAGCTGGAATTCTAGCCATGGGATCGCCCGCCCTGTCCTGGTTTTCCTATGTCCGGCGCACGCCGCTGCTGATTTTCCTGCTGCTCTACACCGTGATCTCCGGCGGCCCGTTTCTCTGGGTCACGGCCATGTCGTTGCGCACGACGCCAGAGATCTTCGCAGCACCCTACGCGCTCCCGACTCGCCTCCATTGGGAGAAATTCGTGGAGGCCTGGACGAAATCGAACTACGGCACCTATTTCTGGAACAGCGTCATCGTGGTGGTGACGGCGGTGGCATTGCTCACGGTGATCGGCGCGATGGTGGCGCACGCGCTCGCCCGCTATCGCTTCCGCGGCAGCCGACTGGTCCGCTTTGCGATCCTATCGGGCCTGATCCTGCCGCCGCAGCTGATGATCCTCTCGCTGTTCCAGATCCTGCTGGAATACGGGCTTTACAACACGCTCAGCGGACTGATCGTCGTCTACGTGGCGGGCCACCTCGCGATCACCGTCTACATTCTCGAAGGCTTCTTCGCGCAAATCCCGCAAGACCTGTTCGACGCCGCGCGGATGGACGGCTATTCCGATTTTGAGATCTTCTGGCGGATCACCCTGCCCATCGGGGTGCCCGCGCTGTTCACGACGGTGACGCTCAACTTCATCATCCTGTGGAACGAGTTCCTCTATGCCGTGGTGCTGCTGACCGAGGACGAGAAACGCACGCTGCCGCTCGGCATCATGCATTTCATGGGAAGCCACCAGCTCGACGTCGGCATGCTCGCGACCGGATTGATGATCACCATCGCGCCGATCATCCTGCTCTATGCGTTCTTCTCCGAGACCATGATCAAGGGGATGACCGCCGGCGCGGTGCGCTAGGCGCCGCGCGCTCCATGGCCGTCGTCGAGATCGAAAACCTCACCAAGCGCTACGACGGCGGCGCAGAGCCGGCGGTGCGGGGTGTCAGCCTCGCCGTCGCGGACGGCGAATTCATGGTGCTGCTGGGCCCGTCCGGCTGCGGCAAGTCCTCGGTTCTGCGCATGATCGCGGGGCTCGAGCCGATCACCTCGGGCACCGTCTCGATCGACGGCCGCGTGGTCAACCACGTGCCGGCGCGGGATCGCGACATCGCCATGGTGTTCCAGTCCTATGCGCTCTATCCGCATATGACCGTGTATCAGAACCTGGCCTTCGGCCTGCGCCGGCGGAGCGTGGCGCCCGCGGAGATCGAGCGACGCGTCAGAGGCGCCGCGGAGAGGCTCGGGCTCTCGCCGTTCCTGGCGCGCAAGCCCCACGCGCTCTCGGGCGGGCAGCGCCAGCGCGTGGCGCTGGGGCGCGCGATCGTGCGCGACCCCAAGGTGTTCCTGTTCGATGAGCCGCTCTCCAATCTGGACGCGGCGCTCCGGGTCAGCACGCGCAACGAGCTCATCAAGCAGCAGAACGAGATCGGCATCACCACGATCTACGTCACGCACGACCAGGTGGAGGCGATGACCATGGGCCATCGCATCTGCATCATGGACAAGGGCGAGGTGATCCAGGTCGGCCGGCCGCTCGAGGTCTATGGCAAGCCCGCCAATACCTTCGTGGCACGCTTCCTCGGCAATCCTCCGATGAACCTCATGAAAGCCGAGCTCGGGGCCGTCGACGGGCGGGTGCGCTGCCACGTCGCCGGGATCTCCATCGAGCTCGCGGAACGGTCCGTGGCCGCGGTCGCGAGCGGCGTGATCTTGGGGGTGCGGCCCGAGGATTTGTACGAGATGCCGGTGCCCACGGGGTTGGGGCCGATGGCGGAGATACCGGTTCGCGTGATCGCGGTCGAGCCTCTGGGAGCCGAGACTTTGCTGGTGCTTGCGAGCGCCGACGGCTCACAGGAGTTCATCGCGCGCGTGGGACGCCAAACCAGGCTCAATCCCGGAGATGGCAGCACAATCGCCCTCGACACCGCGCGCATCCACCTGTTC
>DATMMM010000155.1:0-2454 GCA_035569735.1 Allostellaceae bacterium
GAGGCCATGGGGCACCGCCTGATCGAGCAGGGCCGCGTGATCCAGGCGATCGAGGCAGGGCTCGCCGCCGTGGCTGCCGATCCGCTGCGCGAGAGCGCCCACCGGCTGGTGATCAGCGCCCACCAGGCCGAGGGCAACCACAGCGAGGCCTTGCGTCAGTATCGGACCTACGTTCATCTCCTTGACGAGAGCCTGGGCATACGCCCCTCGGAGCGGATGGCGGCGCTGATCGGGTCGATGCGGGACCCACATGTGGACGCCTCCCGCGGGCTGAGGTCAGGGCAGGGTAGATAGGAGTACATCGAAGTTGTCCGCAAGCTTGCGCCTGGCCTCGAGGTAGGCCTTCAGCGGGCAACACCGAAGCGCCAACAATTCGGGGAAGCTCATTTCCTACGATCGGAACCTTCGCGCCGCCGCCGTGCCTCGTACGATTTCTTCACTTCGTCGAAGGCCTCCGCGCCCCACCCCTCGCGCATCTCTTTGAGCTTCGGCTCGAACGACATCCTCGCTAGGCCGTTGCCCAGCAGGTCGCCGAGCGTCACCCAGCCGGTCGCCAGGGCTTCATACGCCCCGAGCCGATCCCCCGCTGATTCCGCGAGTTGGGCAATCGCGTGTGCCGCGCCGATGTAGGACGTCGGTGCGCGAGCCGCCAGCGCCTCGGCGCGGGCCGTCTGCGCCCACCTCATGGCCGCTGCCGCGTCGCGGCGATCGAGCGCCTGTGCCGTGAGCAGCAGATGGAGATCGGCCAACGCCGCGTGATCGCCATCCTGCTTCGCCGGACCCATGGCCCGGCTGACGATGCGTTCCGCATCCGCGACGAGGCCCGCGTGCCGGAACGCGGTCGCCTCCTCGATCAGCGTCCGGATGGCCCCGGCGCGATCGCCCGCGCGCATCAGGAGGTCGTGGGCTGTTTCAAGATCGCGTATCGCGTCTTGATATCGGCTGGCAGCGGTGAGCACCACCGCGCGCTTGCGCAGTATGGCTGCTCGTGCCGTATCGACAAGGGCGGTGGCGTCGCCCGCATCGAGCGCCGCGCCGTAGGCCTCTGCCGCGTCGAGGTAGTTCCCCTGCGCGAGCGCGATCTCGCCGAGTTCAGCGTAGGCCGACACCGCCATCGGCCCCGTCGATTCGCACAGCGCCAGCGCGCGCGCGCACCGCGACTTCGCTTCGTCCAGACGGCCCTCGAATCGGCACAATGTCGCCGCGAACTGCGTGCATCGTGCCTCGTCGTACCCGCGGCCACGGGCGCGGTGGATGGCCGCGGCCTCGTCCAGCTCCATGCGCGCATCCGCGATCCAGCCGTTTCGAAGCAGGTCGTTCGCGTGGACGGCCAGAAGTTCCGCAGTGTCGTCGGCATCGCCACGCTGTCGCGCCTCGGCCAGCCGCCGCGCCGATGCCTGCAAGACCTCGTTCATTGCTCG
Organism: Allostellaceae bacterium; assembly: GCA_035569735.1. Lineage (GTDB taxonomy): Bacteria > Pseudomonadota > Alphaproteobacteria > ATCC43930 > CGMCC-115725 > DASZHJ01. The sequence continues at coordinate 1,422 of DATMMM010000155.1, forward strand.
GAGCTCTCCACCACGATGAGGCCCTCCTTCTGGAGGCGTTGTTCTGTCGCGGCAACCGCCCGTCGCCGCGCTTGCGCGTGAAGCCTGCCCCAGGCGCGGAGCTGCTCGGCGAGCGAGTTGGCCTTTTCCTCGCGTTCCGCCGCCGCGTCGCCGCTCTCCTGCGCGCGCTCGGTGGCGGTCTTCCTTCTGTCGTTGGCCTCTGCGAGCGCGGCCTCGTTCGCCTGCTGCAGCCCCGCCGCGCCAGTGCTCGCGGTGTGGAGTTGCTCGTCCGACGCCTGCGCCAATTCGCCTGTCTCCTTGAGGCGAGCTTGATCGTCCTGCAGCCCTTGCTCGTTCGCTGGACCGGCGCCGTCCACCCCGCCTATCTGGGCGCCCATCTGGTCGAACGCCTCCTGCATTTTCCCGGCTTCCTGGTTCATCCGCAGCATGCTGTCGCCGGCTTCCCCTGGAAGGTGTGATGCCAGGCTGGTAAATCCTTCCCACGCGGCGAGCGGAGCCTTCAAGGCGGCCAGCCCCGCGGCGCGGCTCGGATAGCCGGCGACGAGCCCCGCCGACTCCTGCTGCCGCTGCTGTTGCTCCTGGTTGACGGCTTCGCGCCGCGCGACTGCGGCGTCGTGCGCCTGCACGGCCGTTATTCCTGCCGTCGTGTCCGCGACCGTCTGCTGGATCGGGCCCTGGTTCTCCTCGCACTGACCCGCGCGGTCGGCCTGGTGTTGCGCCTCCTGTTCCGCGGCAGCGCGGACGGCGAGCAGGTTCATGATCTCGTTCTGGATCGCCGTGATCTGCGTGGGCGTCGCCGGCGGTGACGGATAGTCCGGATTCACGCGCTCGACGCCTTCGGCCGGCTGGTTGTCTCCCGTGAAGCGGGCTCTGTGCGCCGCCTGCCGTTGCGCGTACTTCGGCGCTTCGCCGCCGCCCCCGAAGACCTGCGGAAGGAACAGCGCGCCGACCTGGTGCGCCCGAGTGCCGAAGGTTGGCGTCCCGGGCCCCGGCTGCGGGCCACCGGGCGTCTGCTGCCCGACAGCGGTCCGTG
>DATMMM010000156.1:0-4711 GCA_035569735.1 Allostellaceae bacterium
AGGCAGAAGGTGATCGCGAGCCCCGGTGCCAGCAGCGGCAGATAGATGTGACGGAACTGCGAGCCTGGCCGCGCGCCCAAGGTCGCCGCGGCGCGCGCGAGCGACGGGTCGATGCCGGTGAGATAGGAGAGGATCAGCAAGAACGCGAAGGGAAACCCGGTGATCACCAGCGAGAGCAGCACGCCCCAATAATTATGCGTGAGCCGCACCGGCGTCGCGATCAGATGGAGGTCGAGGAGCAGGCGGTTGAACCAGCCCTGCGGCCCCAGATAGGTGAGCAACCCCTCAGCCACGAGCACGGTGCCGAGCGTCACCGGCACGACCAGCAGCGTGGTCAGCGCGCGCTGATACCAGGCGGGGTGCCGCATCACGAAGGCGATCGGGATCGAGGCGCCGACATTGATCAGGGTTGCTGGCAAGGCGATCCATAGCGTGGTCGAGATCGTCTGCCAAAGACGCTGATCCCCGAAGAAGCGCTCGTAGTTCGCGAGCACATCGCCCTTGGCCGGAGTCAGCGAGAGGACCAAGCCGTAGCCGAACGGATAGAGGAACAGCGCCACGACCACGAGCGCCGCCGGGATGAAGAGCAGCGGCGCGGCATCGAATCCCGCCGTCCGTCCGGCGCTCATATTGCTCTCGCTGGCGCGTGCGACCATGTCTACGGCTCGGTGTCCGTCGTGGCCGCGCCGTCTGGCGGGAAAACCAGCACGCGCTCGGGCGGTATCGAGACCTGCACCACGTCGTCTGAGCTCACGCGCCGGTCCGTGCGGAGATAGAGTGTCCCCACGGGCGTCACGACGTCGACGAGGTAGTCGCGGCCGCAGTATTCCACTTGGTCGACCGTGCCGGAGAGCGTGTTTTCTCCGCCCGCGCCAAGTGCGACCTCCTCGGGCCGCATCGCAATGGTGGCGCGGCCGCCGGGGATCGCCGTTTGCGCCGTGCCTTCCAGCCGCATGTTGCCGCCGAGGAGCGATACCCGGTTTCCCTCCACGCGCTCGACGCCGATGTCGAGGATGTTGCGATAGCCCATGAAGCGCGCGACGGCCAGATTGGCGGGGCGCGCATAGAGGTCCTCGGGCGTGCCGATCTGCTGCACCCGACCGTCCTGCAGCACCACGATCCGGTCGGCGAGCGAGAGCGCCTCGTCCTGGTCGTGCGTCACATAGATCGTGGCGCGATGCACCGCACGGTGGATCCGGCGGATCTCGTGCCGCATCTCCAGCCGGAGCTTGGCGTCAAGGTTCGAGAGCGGCTCGTCCATGAGGATGAGCGGGGGATCGACCACGATCGCGCGCGCGAGCGCCACGCGCTGCTGCTGGCCACCGGAAAGCTGGCCCGGGAGCTTCTCCGCGTGCGCGCGCAGCTGCACCAGGTCGAGCGCGGTATCGACGCGCGTGCGCGTCTCGTCTCGCGCGACACCCCGCATCTTGAGGCCGAAGCCGATATTCGCGCGCACGCTCATGTGCGGGAAGAGCGCGTAATTCTGGAACACCATGCCGAAGCCGCGCTCCTCTGGCCTCAGCACGTCGATCCGGCGCTCATCGAGCCAGATGCTGCCGCCCGAGAGCGGCAGCAGCCCGGCGACGCAATTGAGCGCCGTCGACTTGCCGCAGCCGGAGGGGCCGAGCAGGGCCACGAACTCGCCGCGCCGGATCGTGAGCGTGAGCGCGTCGAGAGCGGTGGTCTCGTGGAAGCGGCGCGTGACGCGGTCGAGCCGCAATTCCTCGAAACCACCGTCGCGCGCCGCACCCGCGTCGGCGCGACGCTCGCCGGTCTTGGCCTCTCTCGGCGCCTCGTTCACGGCAACCGACGCTACTGCTTGATCTTGGCGCCGCCGATCTCCTCGTCCCATTTATGGAACGCCGCGATCAGATCCTTGCCGAAGAGCGGCGCCACGATCGGGTATTGCACCATCAGCTTGTCGTACTCGGGGCGGCCGAACTGCTTGAGCAAATCCTGGCTCTCCTGGGGCGCCAGCGAGACCGGCACGTCCTTCACCGCGGGGCCCGGATAGAAATAGCCGGCGTCATAGGCGACCGCCTGCTGCTCGGGCTTCAGCATGAAGGCGATCAGGTCGAGCACGACCGCGAGCTTGTCGTTGGAGACGCCCTTGGGGATCGCCATGTACTGCGCGTCAGAGACCCAGGTGAACCCCTTGGCTCCCATGAGCAGGGCCACCTGCGCCGTCTCCGGCACGGTGCCGATCGCGCGGGGATTGATGTCCCAGCCCGCGGTCGAGGCGATGATGTCGCGCGAGCCCTCGCCGAGTTCCTTCATGGTGACGCCGGTGCCGGAGGGATAGTACTCGATGCAGCCGTTGAGCTCCTTGAGATAGGCCCAGGTCTTATCCCAGCCCTTGATGGGATCGTGAGGGTCGCTGTCGCCGAGGAGATAGGGCAGGCCCTGCAGGAACGTCCGTCCGGGACCCGAATTGGCGGGCCGCGCGTAGAGGAACCGGTTGGGATGCGCCTTGCACCAGGCGAGCAGCTCATCGGTGCTCTTGGGCGCGTCCTTCACGCGCTCGGGCGCGTATTCCAGCAGCGGGCCCGAGGGCGTGTAGACGATGGTGATCGCAAAGCCTTCCGCGGGCTTTTGCATGGTGAGCGCGCCCGGCATGTAGGTCTGCTCGAGGTTCGAGAACTTGTCGGCGTAATCGGGCAGCACCTTGGTCCAGAGACCCTGCTCGATACCCGCCGAGACCGCGTCCGTGCCGCTCAGCACCACGTCGATGTCGACCCGGCCCGCGTCCTGCTGCGCCTTGAGCTTGCCCGGCAGCTCCGGCGCCGGCGCCTTGTTGAAGACGAACCGCGACACCAGGTTGGGATGCGATTTCTGATAGGCCTCGATGGCCTTCTGGGTCAGCGCCAGCGCGCCGCCGACGTCCATGACGTTGATCACCTGCGGCGAGCTCGGCAGAGGCGGCGAGGCCGCTTGCGGGCTGCCGAGGGGCACGCCAATGACCGCCAAGAGCGCGACAGCAGCCGACAACAGGCTCACTCGAAGACGTCTCATCTCGGATCCTCCCGGTTTCAATTTATAGCTCGCACCCGACCGGAGATGCGCGCTTGCCATCCTGCCATCATAATGTGCCCGCCGTCGGAGTGCACGGGCGCGGCTTTCTTTGGTTTCGCCCGCCCGGCCGGAAGGGGGCTCGATGCGGATACCGTGGTTGCTCGGATTCTGCCTTGCCGTTCTGGCGCTCCTGCAAGCCGACGCAGGGGTTGCCTCGGCGGAAGGGGGCGCGAGCGTGGTGAGGGAGGGGCCGGTCGACCACGACCTCTATCTCGCGGGGAGCTCGGTCGAGGTCAGGGGCGCTGTCGACGGCGATGTGGTGGCGGCGGGCGGCCGCGTGCTCGCGGGCGATGACATCGCAGGCAGCGTCATCGCGGCCGGCGGGACCGTAGATGTGCACGGCTCGGTCAAGCGCTCCGTGCGGGTCGCCGGCGGCGACGTCGCGGTCTCCGCCCGGGTCGGGCGCGACCTGATGGCCGTGGGCGGCACAGTCACTCTCTCCCGGGCGGCGCACGTCGGCGGAGACGCCTGGATCGCCGGAGCGCATGTCGCCGTCGATGGCGGCGTGGGCAAGGACCTCAATGCCACGGGGGCGGATGTCGCGCTCTTCGGCACGGTCGATGGCGACGCGCATCTCAGAGGCCATTGGATCACGATCGGACCCGAGGCCGTCGTTCATGGGCGCCTCACCTATGAGTCCGACGCGCCGGCGGAGATCGATTCCCATGCGCGCATCGATGGCGGGGTCATGCGCGAGGAATGGGCCGCACCGCAGCGAGCAGAGACCGCGGTACACATTGTTGGCTATGCCGCGAAGATCCTGCTCGCGCTCGGCCTCATCGCCGCCGGCCTTTTGTTCATACTGGTCTTCCCCGGCTACTCCCTCGACGCGGCGCGGCTCATCGGCTTGAGGCCGCTCGCCAGCCTGGGCCTCGGGTTCGCCCTGCTGATCGCGACGCCGGTGGCGGTGGTCATCGCGATGGTGTCGATGCTGGGCGCGATCCTGGGTCTCGTGGTGCTCGCGATTTATTTCGTGTCGCTGCTGCTCGCGGTGCTGACCGCCGCGATCTTTCTGGGCGATCTCCTGCTGCGGCTGCTCGGCCGCGGTCCGCTGACCGGCATCGGGCGCCGGATGGCGGCACTCATCCTGGGCGTGATCGTGCTGGTGGTGTTGAGCGGGCTCCCCGTCCTCGGCGGCTTCGTGTTCCTGGCCGCGGTGATCCTCGGCCTCGGCGCCTTCTATCTGGAAGCCGCAGAGCGCTATTGAGCCGCCGAGCGACGGGCGCTGCTGAGCACGCGCTCGAACACCGTGAGCGCCCGCTCGACATCCTCCCGGCTGACATCGAGGTGAGTCACCGCGCGGATCAAGGTCGGTCCGAAGGCGCCGACCTCGATGCCCTGCTCCCGCAGGGCCCGCGCGAGATCGGGCGCGGTCCAGCCGGACTGCGGCGTCACCTGGAAGAACACGAGATTGGTCTCGACCCCCTTCGGGTCGATGTCGATGCCGCGCAGACCCGCGAGGCCTTGCGCCAGGCGTTGGGCATTCTCGTGGTCGACGCGGAGGCGCTCGACGTGATGCTCGAGCGCGTAGATGCCGGCGGCGGCGATGATGCCGGCCTGGCGCATGGCGCCGCCCCACTGCTGCTTGAAGCGCCAAGCCTCGCGGATGAAGTCGCGGCTGCCGGCGAGCGCTGCGCCG
>DATMMM010000157.1:0-3158 GCA_035569735.1 Allostellaceae bacterium
GTGCGCTTGCCGAATTGCCGCCGAGCCTCGAGACCGAAGAGAAGCTCGCGGCCGTTCGCAGCGATATCGAGGGCCATCGCCGCATGGCCGCCCAGGTGCGCGCCGAAGCGCAGGCGCTCGCCCGCGAAGCCGAGCTCGCCGACCGCCGTGTGCAGGCGATCCTCGCCGAGCGCAACGAATGGACCAACCGCAAGGCCAGTGCCGCCTCCCAGATCGCGACCATCGAGGCGCGCATCACCGAGGTCACCGCGGAGCGCACCGAGCTCGAAAATGCACCAGCGGTGTTCGCCGAAAAGCGCAGCGCCCTGATCACCGAGATCGAGCACGCCGAGAACGACCGCCGCGTCGCCGCCGACGCGCTTGCCGCCGCCGAGACCGCGATGGCCGAGACCGACCGCTCCGCCAAGGCTTCGCTCGAAGCCTTGTCGAGCTCGCGTGAAGCCACCGCCCGCGCCGAAGAGCGCATGGAAGGCGCCAAGCGCCGCCTGGCCGATGTCGAGCGCGAAATCCACGACATGCTCGAGGTCGAGCCGCAGGCGGTCGCGGGCCTTGCCGAGATCGAGCCGGGCGCGGAGCTGCCGCCGCTTCCCGAGATCGAGGAAAATCTCGAGAAGCTGCGCCGCGACCGCGAGCGACTCGGCGCGGTGAACCTGCGCGCCGAAGAGGAGCTGCGCGAGGTCGAGGCCCAGCACACCACGCTCACCACCGAGCGCGACGATCTGGTCGAGGCCATCAAGCGGCTGCGCCAGGGCATTCAGAGTCTCAACCGCGAGGCGCGCGAACGCCTGCTCACCTCCTTCGAAGTGGTCAACAGCCATTTCAAGCGGCTGTTCACCGAGCTGTTCGGCGGCGGCGAGGCAGCACTTCACCTGATCGAGAGCGACGACCCGCTGGAAGCCGGCCTTGAAATCATCGCAAAGCCCCCGGGCAAGAAGCCGCAGACACTGTCGCTGCTCTCGGGCGGCGAGCAGGCGCTGACCGCGCTGGCGCTGATCTTCGCGGTGTTTTTGACCAACCCCTCGCCGATCTGCGTGCTCGACGAGGTCGACGCGCCGCTCGACGACCACAATGTCGAGCGTTTTTGCAACCTCCTGCACGAGATGACCGGCTCGACGGATACGCGCTTCGTCATCATCACGCACAACCCGATCACCATGGCGCGGATGAACCGGCTGTTCGGCGTCACCATGGCCGAGCGCGGCGTGTCGCAGCTCGTCTCGGTCGCGCTCGATGAGGCGGTGAAAATCCTCGACCAGCACGTGGCGTGATCGGCCCCGATCTCCCCGCCGAACTCAGGGTCGCGCTGGAGGCGAAACTCGAGGGTCTGTCACGCAACGACGTGGCGACCCGGGCGGCGCTGATCTCAAAGACGTATCGCGACGGCGGCGGCTCCGGCACAATTAAGTCCGATGGCGATGCTCTCGCCTACGCGCTAGCGCGTATGCCGGCGACCTATGCCGCCGTCAGCGCCTGTCTCAATGCGCTCTGCGAAGCGCAGCCGGACTTCGCGCCACAGACCCTGCTCGATGTCGGCGCCGGGCCAGGCACGGTGAGCTGGGCCGCTGCACAAGCCTTTCCATCGCTGACCTCTTTCACGCTGCTCGACGCCAATCATGCCCTGCGCACGCTGGCGCTTGGTCTCTCGCGCGACAGCATGCGCCTTGGCGATCTCACCTATGAGGCCGGCGACGCCCGCGCGGCGCTCGCCAAGGCGGAGGCTGCCGATCTCGTCATCGCGAGCTACCTGATCGGCGAACTCGGCGAGGCCGAGCGAAAATCGCTCGCGCAGGCGATGTGGGCCAGGACCCGCGACACGCTCCTCATCGTCGAACCCGGCACGCCCGCGGGCTATGCGCGCATTCTCGCTGCTCGCGGCCAACTCGTCGCCGCCGGCGCGACGGTGGCGGCGCCCTGCCCGCATCAGGCAAAATGCCCGCTTTCGCCGCCCGACTGGTGCCACTTCTCCCAGCGGCTTGCCCGCTCGCGCGCCCACAAGCAGCTCAAGGGCGCGGACGTGCCCTTCGAGGACGAGCGGTTTTCCTATGTCGTGCTGACGCGAAACCCGGTCGAGCGGGGCGCATCCCGCGTGCTGGCACAACCCGCGGTCGGCAAGGCCGAAATTTCGGCCAAGCTCTGCACGCCCGATGGCCTGGCCATCGCCAAGGTGCCGCGCCGCGACAAAGCGGCCTATGCACGCGCCCGGCACTGGCGCTGGGGCGATGCGGTGCATCAAGACCCTCATGGTGAGGAGGCGCGCCAGCGCCGTCTCGAACCATGAGGCCGTAGTCGGGCCTCATCCTTCGAGACGCGGCGAAGGCGCCGCTCCTCAGGATGAGGGAAACGCAGCAGGATTGGCGAGAAAAGTTAACGCTTTCCACGGCTTGGCGGTTGAACTTCGCACCGCTTGCGTGACACTAAAGAGATACCCACCTCGTGGCGGCTGATGCACGCGCGCCCTTTCACATAGATTATCCGCCTTCTTTCCCCTCCAGGAGTTTCTCCATGTCCGGCTGGATCGTTCTCGGCATCATCGTCCTCCTCGTCTTCCTCGCCTTCGGTGCCTACAACCGGCTGGTCGCGCTCGGCCAGCGCGTCGGCCAGGCTTTTGCCGACGTCGACGTCCAGCTCAAGCAGCGCCACGACCTGATCCCGAACCTGGTCGAGACGGTGAAGGGCTATGCGGCGCATGAGCGCGGCACCCTCGACGAGGTCATCAAAGCGCGCAACTCGGCGATGTCGGCGCAGGGCCCGGCGCAGGTGTCGGCGGCGGAGGGCCAGCTCTCCGGCGCGCTCGGCCGGCTGATCGCGCTGTCGGAGGCCTATCCGGACCTGAAGGCCAACGCCAACTTCCAGCAGCTCGCGAGCGAGCTGTCCGATCTCGAAAACAAGATCGCGGCGAGCCGGCGCTTCTACAATAACGCCGTCCAGGAATACAACACCGGCATCCAGCAGATGCCGGCCGCCCTGTTCGCCGGCATGTTCGGCTTCACCAAAAAGGATTTCTTCGATCTCGGCGGCAGCCGCACCGAGGTCGAAGCCGCGCCCAGCGTGAAGTTCTAGGCGCGCGGACAAAGCCGCCGCCATGGCCGCCTACGGTCTCTACACCCATATCGCCGCGAACAAGACCCGCTCGATGGTCCTGCTCGCGGGCCTGTTCC
>DATMMM010000158.1:0-10107 GCA_035569735.1 Allostellaceae bacterium
AGAAGGGGGTGCGCCACGATTTGATCACGGCGGTTTTCACCCTTGGGGGTGAGGATGACCTCGTGCGTCTACTTGCGCGGGTGGAGGCGCTGGATAGATTCTTGAAATCCGACGATGGCGCGAATTTGCTCGTGGCGTACCGTCGCGCGGCCAATATCGTGCGCATCGAGGAAAAGCAGGACGGTCGGGCCTATGACGGGCCCGCGCGTCGCGAAGCCCTGGAGCTACCAGAGGAGAAGGCGCTTGCGGAACGGCTCGAGGCGGCCACGGCAACGGCGCATGCGGCGCTGGAGCGCGAGGCTTTCGACGGGGCCATGACGGCACTGGCCGGTTTGCGCGGGCCCGTCGATGAATTTTTCGACCGGGTTACCGTTAATACGGATAAGCCCGAGCTCAGGGAGAATCGCCTGCGGCTCCTCTCCGAGATTCGCGCGACGCTGAATCGCGTTGCCGACTTCTCCCAGATCGAAGGATAGAGGTCACGTCCCGATGAGCTGGAATCGCGTCGACTCCCTCGATTGCCGCCATGGCCGGACTTGTTCCGGCCATCCACGTGTTTTTCGTTCAGCGAAGAACACGTGGATGCGCGTGACAAGCACGCGCATGACGAGTCCTAGGGGCGGTTGCCGTGAGGAACCACGCTCTCATTCGCTAAGCCGGACAATCGCGCGCGGTTTTGTTGAGCGTAAATCAACAACCGCATGCTCAACTACCGCATGCTCAACCACCGACCGGCCCAATCGAATTCTGTCCGCGATCGAGCCGGGAGGGCTGCGCGACTCATGAGAGCCTGCAAAAGAAAGCCGATATATCCAATGTAATCAAAGAGGCAGGGAGCGGGCAGAAGGCAAATTCAAGCCAATCGGAAGCCAGATTTTGCGCGACTGCGTTTAAACGTGAGCCGGACAACGGAACGGGAAGTGCTCTGATGACGAAGTGGGTCTATGGCTTCGGGGGCGGCAGCGCGGAGGGTCGCGCGGACATGCGCGATCTCCTCGGCGGCAAAGGCGCGGGGCTCGCGGAGATGAGCAACCTGGGCCTCCCGGTGCCGCCCGGCTTCACCATCACCACCGAGGTCTGCACTTATTTCTACGCCAACAGAAAGTCCTATCCGAAAGACCTTGCAGAGCAAGTGAGCGCGGCGCTCGCGGCGCTGGAGAAGCGCCTCGGTGCGAAATTCGGCGACGCCGGGAACCCGTTGCTCGTCTCGGTGCGCTCGGGCGCGCGGGCCTCGATGCCCGGCATGATGGACACCGTGCTCAACCTCGGCCTCAACGACCGCACCGTGGAGGGGCTCGCCAAGCGCAGCGGCGATCCCCGCTTCGCCTACGACAGCTATCGCCGCTTCATCCAGATGTATGGGCAGGTCGTGCTCGGCGTCGATCATCACCACTTCGAGGACCTGCTGGAGAACCACAAGATCAACGAGGGCAAGAGCCTCGATACCGACCTCGCTGCGGACGACTGGCAGCAGGTCGTGGCTGGCTACAAGGAGATCGTCGAGCGCGAGCTCGGCAAGCCCTTCCCGCAGGACCCGCAGGAGCAATTGTGGGGCGCGATCGGCGCGGTTTTCGGCTCCTGGATGAACCAGCGGGCCATCACCTATCGCCGGCTGCACGACATCCCCGCGGACTGGGGCACGGCCGTCAACGTCCAGGCGATGGTGTTCGGCAACATGGGCGAGAACTGCGCCACCGGTGTCGCGTTCACTCGAAACCCCTCCACCGGCGCCAATGAGTTCTATGGCGAATACCTCGTCAACGCCCAAGGCGAGGACGTGGTCGCCGGCATCCGCACGCCGCAGCACCTGACGATCGCCGGTAAGCAGGCCGCGAAATCCACGCTGCCCGCGATGGAAGAGGTGATGCCGAAGGTGTTCGCCGAGCTCGATGCCGTGCGCCGTAAGCTCGAAGCGCATTACCGCGACATGCAGGACGTCGAGTTCACGGTGCAGCAGGGCAAGCTCTATATGCTGCAAACCCGCACCGGCAAGCGCACCGCGGCGGCGGCGCTCCACATCGCCGTCGACATGGCGGGGAGCGGACTCATCTCGCGAGAGGTGGCGGTGCAGCGCATCGAGCCCAATTCGCTCGAGCAGCTGCTGCACCCGACGCTCGATCCCAAGGCGCCGAAGACGGTGCTTGCGCGCGGCCTGCCGGCCTCTCCGGGTGCTGCCTCGGGCATCGCGGTGTTCTCCGCCGACGAGGCGGAAGCGCGCGCGGCCAAGGGCGTCGCTGTCGTGCTGGTGCGCGTGGAGACCAGCCCCGAGGACATTCACGGCATGCACGCCGCTAAGGGCATCCTGACCACGCGAGGGGGGATGACCAGCCACGCCGCCGTGGTGGCGCGCGGCATGGGGCGCCCCTGCGTCGCGGGCGCCGGCGACCTCCGCGTCGACAGCAGGGCCGGCACCATCAGCGTCGGGGGACGCGTCGTGAAGGCCGGCGAGGTCATCACCATCAACGGCTCGACCGGCGAGGTGATGCTGGGCGAAGTGCCGACCATCCAGCCGGAGCTTTCCGGCGATTTCGCGATCCTCATGGGCTGGGCCGACGAGTGCCGCAAGCTCGGCGTGCGCGCCAATGCTGACACGCCGCTCGACGCGCGCACGGCGCGGCGGTTCGGCGCCGAGGGCATCGGACTCTGCCGGACCGAGCACATGTTCTTCGACGACTACCGCATCACCGCCGTGCGCGAGATGATCATGGCCGACGACGCCGAAGGCAGGCGCAAGGCGCTGGCCAAAATCCTGCCGATGCAGCGCGGCGATTTCATGGAGCTGTTCCGGATCATGAAGGGTCTGCCGGTGACGATCCGGCTGCTCGATCCGCCCCTGCACGAATTCCTGCCCAAGAGCGATGCCGAAATGCAGGAGGTGGCGAAGGCCACCGGCAAGGACCTGACGGCCGTGCGGCAGAGCGCGCAGGCGCTCCACGAGTCCAATCCGATGCTGGGCCATCGCGGTTGCCGTCTCGCGATCACCGCGCCGGAGATCTACGAGATGCAGGCGCGCGCGATCTTCGAGGCGGCGGCTGCCGTCGCCAAGGAAACCGGCGAGGCGGTCGAGCCCGAGATCATGATTCCGCTGATCGCGACCCGCAAGGAGCTGGACATCCTCAAGGCGATGATTGATCGCATCGGCTCCGAGGTGATGAAAACCACCGGCGTCACCGTACCCTACATGGTCGGCACCATGATCGAGCTGCCGCGCGCCGCGCTCTGCGCGGACGAGATCGCGGAGAGCGCGGAGTTCTTCAGCTTCGGCACGAACGACCTGACGCAGACCTGCTTCGGGCTCTCGCGCGACGACGCCGGAAGCTTCCTCGGCGAGTACCAGAGGCAGGGCATCCTGGAGCACGACCCCTTCGTCACCATCGACCGCGAGGGGGTGGGCGAGCTCATGCGCATCGGCGCGGAGCGCGGCCGGCGCACCCGCAGGGACCTGAAGCTCGGCATCTGCGGCGAGCACGGCGGCGATCCCGCCTCCGTGCGTTTCTGCCACGAGATCGGCTTGGACTATGTCTCGTGCTCGCCCTACCGGGTACCGATCGCGCGGCTCGCCGCGGCGCAGGCGGCGCTCGCAAAGCAGCACGCCGACACGACGGCCTGAGGCACCGCTAGAATCTCGCCCAATCGGGCTTCGTGGGGGTGACTCGCGCGGCGCCCGCGATCAAGGGGGCGTCGATCTTCGCCGCTTCGCTCACCGCCTCGAGCCGGAGCATCGCCAGCGCCCGGTCGCCGCGGCCGGAGCGGATCTCGCCGGCATCCTGGTCGCCGAGCTTGACCACGGTTCCGGACTCCGGGAGCGGGCCCTCCACCTTCACCGGCATAAGCCGCTTGCGGATCAGCCCGCGATATTTCGTGCGCGCGGTGAGCTCCTGGCCCATGTAGCAGCCCTTGTCCCAATCGATGCCGTTGAGCTCGTCGAAGCCCGCCTCCAACAAGATCGCTTTTTCGATAGGAAGGTCGCGGCTGCCGTCGGGCACGCCCAGCGAGAGCCGCAGCCGGTCGTAATCCGCGGGCTCCGCGCGCGTGAGGCCCGCGTCGTCGAGCACACGTGTCCCGGCGGCGCGCGGCAGGATCAGCCGGGCGCCGAGCGCGGCGAGGCGGGGATCGACGTAGGCGATGCCGTCGCCGAACGGTGCCGCCGCGCCGAGATCGGCCGGTAGACCGAGCCGAGCAGCCGCATCGCCTCCGAACGCCGCGCCGACCGCGAATCTCTCGCTGGCGTCCGCGAGCGCTACCTTGGCGCGCAGCTTGAACATCGAAAGCCGGCGCAGGAGATCGGGAAGCCGCGCTCGCTCCCCCTCGATGCGTATGACCTCGCCCTGCTCGACCAGAAAGAAATCGTGCAGGTACTTGCCCTGCGGGGTCAGAAACGCTGCGTAGAGTGCGCGCTGCGGCCCGAGCTTTTGCACGTCGTTGGAGACGAGCCCCTGCAGGAAGGTCCCGCGGTCGGCACCGGAGACCTCCAGGACGCCGCGGTCGTCGAGCAACGCATACGAGCCGGCGGCCATGGACTCTCCTTGCATCCCCCTCACTACTTCGCTCGTCCCCCTCACCCCAACCCTCTCCCCGCTGGGGAGAGGGGCAAACCCGTTGTTCCCCTCTCCCCTCGGGGAGAGTGAGGGGGCGCTCAAATACAAACGAAATGCGCTCCAGAGGTAGGGATCTGCCGCTTGCTTGGCAAGCGGGGGAGGCGGCGATATAACCCGCGCCGGGCGTCATGCACATCCTCTTGGTCACCGCGACTCGCATCGGGGACGCCGTTCTCTCCACCGGGCTGCTCTCCCACCTCGTCGAGCGTTACGCGCAGGCGCGCTTCACCATTGGGGCGGGCAGGGTCGCGGCACCTCTCTTCGAGGCCGTGCCGCGCCTCGAGCGCATTATCGTCATCGACAAGCAGCGCTATGGGCTGCATTGGCTGGATCTCTACGCGCGCGTCGTAGGCCGCCGCTGGGACCTTGTTGTCGACCTCCGCGGCTCCGCGCTGGCGTACCTCCTGCTCGCTCGAGAGCGCCGCGTGCGCGGCAAGGGCGCTCCTGACGAGCCGCGCGTGCGCCAGCTCGGCCGCATGTTCGATCTCGATCCTCCGCCGGCGCCGCGTCTTTGGACCTTGCCGAAGCACGAGGGGGTCGCCGCCGGGCTCGTGCCGCCGGGCGGCCCGGTGCTCGCGATCGGGCCCGCCGCCAACTGGCGCGGCAAGACTTGGCGGGCCGAGCGCTTCGCGGAGCTCGTGCGCCGGCTTGTAAGCCCCGTGGGTGTTCTGCCGGGCGCTCGGGTCGCCGTGCTCGCGGCCGCTCATGAGCGGCCTCTGGCCGCGCCCGTGCTCGACGCGATCGCGCCCGAGCGCCGCATCGACCTGGTCGGGCGCACGGACCTCCTGACCGCCGCCGCGGTGCTGAAACGCTGCGCGCTCTTCGTCGGCAACGATACCGGTCTCATGCACATGGCCGCCGCCGCGAGCGTGCCCACGGTCGGCCTGTTCGGTCCGAGTCCGGCGACCCACTATGCGCCTTGGGGGCCGCGTACGGCGGTGGCGCAGACCGAGCGCCCCTGGCTCTCGCTGATGAGCGCGCCGGATTTCGATCATCGAGCCACCGACACCCTCATGGACGGCTTGTCCGTCGATACGGCCGAGGCCGCCGTTCGAGGACTCTGGCAGCGGCTCGCCGGCGACGCCGCGTGAGGCAGCGCTGATGCCGCGCATCGTCATGACCGACGACGGCGTCGAGTTCGATGGCGGGACGCCCGACCGCCGACCGGTCGGCGGTGCCGAAGCGGCGTTCTTGTCGCTTGCCGGGGCGTTTGCCGCGCGCGGTCACGCCGTTCGTGTCTGCAACAACTGCGCAGCACCCTCGACCCGAGACGGCGTCGAGTGGACTCCGATCACGAATGGCGTTCCCGAGTCCTGCGATCTCTATCTCGGCAATCGAGGGCACCGGCTGATCGGGTTGGCGCCGAAGGCGCGCGGCCGCGCGTTCTGGCTGCACAATCCCGGCGGCTATCTGCTGAAACCGCGGTACCTGTGGCCGCTGTTCAAATTCCGACCGAGGCTTGTGCTGACCGGACAGCATCACGCCTCGACGGTGCCCTGGTGGGTTCCCAGCGCCGGCCGAGCCATCATTCCCTATGGGCTGGCGCCGGAGTATCGCGCCGCGGTGGTGCGCACCGACGTGCCGCGCCCGGTGGCGATCTTCACCTCGAACCCGCTGCGCGGGCTAGACTGGCTGCTGGAGCTCTGGGTGGCCCGAATCCACCCGGCCGTGCCGGACGCCGAACTCCACATTTACGCGGGGCCGCAAGTCTACGGCGCCGTCGGAGCGCGCAAAGCCGACCAGATGGCGGCGGTGCTCAATCGTGCCGATACGCTCCGCGACAAGGGCGTCCGGCGCCACGCGCCGGTGCCGAAGCCCGAGCTGACCAGCAAGCTGCGGGCGGCGCGGGTCATGCTCTATCGCGGCGATGCCAACGAGACCTTCTGCCTCGCGGTCGCCGAGGCGCAGGCGCTGGGGTTGCCGGCGGTGGTGATGCGCCTCGGCTCGCTGCCGGAGCGGGTCGAGGATGGCGTCACCGGCACGGTCGCCGGGGACGAGGACGCTTTCGTGGCGGCTGCCCTTGCGCTGCTCACGGATGATCCGCTCTGGCAAAGCCGGCACCGCGCAGCGATTACGCGCCGGAAGGGGCTGTCCTGGGACGAGGTGGCGGCGCGCTTCGAGGCGCTGATTCCATGATCCGGCTGGCACAGGTCATGGCCGGAGCGCATCATGGCGGGGCCGAAACGTTCTTCGTCCGTCTGGCGCTGGCGCTGCACCGCGCGGGTCAGGACCAGCGGGCGGTCATCCGGCGAGATGCCGGCCGCGCGGCCGCGCTTCGGGCGGGCGGCCTCACGCCGGTGGAGCTGCCGTTCGGCGGGTTGCTCGACTACCGCACGCGGCTCGGGATGCGGCGGATCCTCCGCGACTATCGGCCTCAGGTGGTGTTGACCTGGATGAGCCGCGCCACGCGGCTTTGCCCGCGCGGAGAATTCGTGCATGTTGGCCGGCTTGGAGGGTACTACGATCTCAAATACTATCGCCGGTGCGATCATTTGATCGGCAACACCCGGGACATCGTGGCCTATCTCGTGCGCTCGGGTTGGAGCGAGAGCCGCGCCCATTATCTGCCGAATTTCGTGCCCGACATGAGCGCCGCGCCGGTTGCGCGCGCGGCTCTCGACACGCCCGAAGACGTGCCGCTGGCGCTGGCGCTGGGCCGCCTCCATTCCAACAAGGCATTCGACGTGCTGATCGAGGCGCTCGCGCGCGCTCCCGGCATCCATCTCTGGCTGGCTGGCGAGGGACCGGCTCGCGCGGAACTGGAGAGCCACGCCGAGCGCCTGGCGGTCAGCAATCGCGTACGGTTCCTCGGCTGGCGCGAGGATGCCGCCGCTCTGCTCGCAGCCGCCGACATGCTCGTGTGCCCCTCGCGCCATGAGCCGCTTGGCAATGTCGTGATCGAGGCTTGGGCCGCCGGCACGCCGGTGGTCGCCGCATCGAGCGCCGGACCGGCAGCGCTCATCCGCGACGGCGTGAATGGGCTCCTCGTGCCGGTGGAGGATGCGGACGCGCTCGCCGGCGCCCTGACGCGACTCGCCCAAAATCGGACGCTGCGCGCCGCGCTGACCACGGCGGGCCGCGCGGCCTACGCCGCGGAGTTCAGCGAAAGCGTGGTCGTCGCTCAATACCGCGAGTTTCTCGAGCACGTCGCGCGCTGATGTGCGGGATCGCCGGCCTCGTTACCAATGATGGCCGTGCGCCCTCCGCCAATGCGCTCACGGTCATGAGCGAGACGCTCGCCCATCGCGGGCCCGACGGCGTCGGACACTATCGGGCGGGCGACGTCGCCATGATGCAGCGCCGGCTGGCGATCATCGACCTCGTCACCGGCGATCAGCCGCTCTACGAGCCCGCGGGCGCGGCGCTGGTCGCAAACGGCGAGATCTACAATTACATCGAGCTGCGCGCGGCGCTCGACGGCGCGGTGTTCTCCACCAGCTCGGACTGCGAGACGCCGCTCCACATCTATCGCCGCAAGGGTCTCGCCTATGCGGACGATCTCCGCGGCATGTATGCCATCGCGTTGCACGATCCCGCGGCGGCGCGGCTCGTGCTCTCGCGCGATCCTTTCGGGATCAAGCCGCTCTATTACGCCGAAACCCCCGAGGGTTTCGCCTTCGCCTCCGAGCCGCGCGCCTTGATCGACGGCGGGATTGTCGACGGCACGCTGGTTACGCAAGCCCGCAACGAGCTGCTGCAGCTTCAGTTCACCACCGGCCGGAGCACGATCTTCGCGGGCGTCGAGCGCTTGCTGCCCGGAGAGACCATCGTGGTCTCGCGGGGCCGCGTGGTCGAGCGCCGCCGCCGCCCGGCGCTACCCGAAGGCGAGGTACTCGGCTTATCGGAGGCCGACGCGCTCGCCGCCTTCGACCCTATCTTCGAGGAGAGCGTGCGCTTGCATCAGCGCTCCGACGTGCCCTACGGCATGTTCCTCTCCGGCGGCACGGATTCGACGGCGGTGCTCGCGATGATGGCGCGCTTGAACGAGCGGCCGGTGCGCGCCTTCACGGTCGGGTTCTCCCATACCGAGGCGGCGGATGAGCGCGAGCAGGCGCGGACCGTCGCGAAGGCATTGGGTGCCGAGCATACCGAGGTGGAGTTCCGCGAGGCGGATTTCTGGGTTCTGCTGCCGGAGATCGCCGCCGCCATGGACGACCCCACCGCCGACTATGCGATCCTGCCGACCTACAAGCTGGCGGCCGCCGCCCGCGCCGAGGGATTCAAAGTGATCCTGTCGGGCGAGGGCGGCGACGAGCTGTTTGCGGGTTATGGCCGCTATCGCAGCGTGCTGCGCCCCTGGTGGGCGGGTGGCCGCATGCCCCGGCGGCGCGGCAACCTCGATGGCCTGAACCTGCTTCGCGAGGAGCTGGCGGGCTGGCGGGACGGCATCGCCGCCGCGGAGGCCCGCGAGGCCAAGCCGAGCCGAACCGCGCTTCAGCAGGCGCAAGCGGTCGACTGCGCGGACTGGCTGCCCAACGATCTCCTGGGCAAGCTCGACCGCTGCCTCATGGCGCACGGCGTCGAGGGGCGCACGCCTTTTCTCGACCCGGTGCTCGCGGACTTCGCCTTTCGCCTGCCCGACGAGCTCAAGATCCAGCATCGGTTGGGCAAATGGCTGCTGCGGCGCTGGGTCGGCGAGCAGGTGCCGGTGACCGCGGCTTTCGCCCGGAAGCAAGGCTTCACCGTGCCGGTGGGCGAATGGATCGCGCGCCGCGGCGCCACGCTCGGGCCCCTGGTCGCGGATTCGCCGGCCGTCCAAGAGCTGTGCGAGCCCGGCACCGTCGCGCGGCTCTTCAGTCATGCGCGCGAGCGGCGCCCCGGCTTTGCGGCTTGGACGCTGCTTTTCTACGCGCTCTGGCACCGCCACCACGTCCGCCGCCGCCCGCCCGCCGGCGACGTGTTCGCGGCGCTCGGCGATCGAGGCTGAGCAACCCTAACGTTGACCATAGAGGCAATGAGACGGTGAGAAGGATTTAAGGCGCGAAGCGCCGATTTATTTTCTCACTGCCTCTGTGGTGAAATTCGGTGTCTATCGAATTCCTCAGCTCTCGAGCTGCCAGAAGATTTCTTCGCCCGCCAGGAAGGGTTTGACCGAGCCGTCTCCGACGCGGACCTCGGATGGGATGCGCCAGGCCCGGTTCACCAGAGTCACGCGCTCCTCGTTGGGGGCGAGGCCGTAGAAGCGGGGGCCGTTGAGGGAGGCGAAGGCCTCGAGGCGATCGAGTGCGCCCTCCTCGGCGAAGACCTGCGCGTAGAGCTCGAGCGCCGCCGGCGCGCTGAAGATGCCGGCGCAGCCGCAGTCGGCCTCCTTGTCCTTCACAGGATGGGGCGCCGTGTCGGTGCCGAGGAAGAATTTCGTGCTGCCGGAAACCGCCGCGCGGCGCAGTGCCAGGCGATGCTCCTCGCGCTTCGCCACCGGCAGGCAGTAGGCGTGCGGCCGCAAGCCGCCGGCGAAGAGCGCGTTGCGATTGAGGACAAGATGATGCGCTGTGATGGTCGCGGCGAGGGT
>DATMMM010000159.1:0-4489 GCA_035569735.1 Allostellaceae bacterium
CATGGGATAGCGCAGGAAGCCGCGGAAGCGGGCGCGGCCGCCGCGGACGGGTTCGCCATCGTGCTCGAAGCGCGTGAAGCGCCGGACGAGCTTGCCGATCGCCACCTCCGCCTCCATGCGCGCGAGCGACAGCCCCGCGCAGGCGTGGATCCCGGTGCCGAAAGCGAGGTGCCGGTTCGGGTGCCGCCGCAAGTCGAGCCGCTCGGGATCCGGGAATTGCGCGGGGTCGCGGTTGGCGGCGCCGATGCCGATATGCACATAGGTGCCCGCGGGCATCGCGATCCCCGAGAGCGACGTGTCTATGGCGGCGCGGCGATTGCCGAGCTGGTTCGAGCTCTCCATGCGCAGGAATTCCTCGACCGCGCTCGCGATCAGCGCCGGCTCCTGTCGGAGCTCCGCGAGCGCCTCGGGATGGCGGAGGAGGAGGTCGGTCCCGTTGCCGATCAGATTGGTCGTGGTCTCGTGTCCGGCGTTCAGCAGAAAAATGCAGTTGTGCATGAGCTCGAGCTTGCCGAGGCGTTCCGCACCGGCGGTCTGGGGCTTGAAGTCGCTGGCGTCGATCAGGGTCGAGAGGATCTCGCCGGCGCCGCCGCTGCTCTCCGCGAGGCGCCGCTCGACGAGATCGGCGAGATAGGCCTTGAACGCCTCCACCGCGCCGACCCCGCGCTCGAATTGCTCCGGCGACAGCACCGGTTCGAGCGCGCCGAGGATGGCGAGCGACCAGCCGCGCAAGGGGCCGCGCTCTGTCTCCGGCACGCCCAGCATGTCGCCGATGAGCTGCACGGGAATGGCGGCGGCGAAGTCCGCGATCAGGTCGAAGCGTCCGCGCTCTTCGAGCCCATCGAGCAGCCGGTCGATCAGCGCCTCGACCCGCGGCTGCAGCGCCTTCAGGGCCCGCGGCGTGAAGGCCGGCGCCAGCAGCCGACGCACCCGCGTGTGATAGGGCGGATCGTTGAAGACCAGGCTGGTGGTGTGGTGCTCGTAAAGCGCGCTCGCGCCGAAATTGGGCCGGAAATCGATCGTCTTGTCGGAGCTCCAGCTCGCGGCATCGCGGTAGACGGCGGCGCAATCCTCGTAGCGCGAGAGGAAATAAGAGTCGTCGGACATGCGATGGATCGGATCGTGCCGCCGGAGCGCTTGGTAGAGCGGGTAGGGATCGTCGAGAAAGCGCCGCTCGAGCCGCTTCAAATCGAAGGCGAGCGCAGCCTTGCGCATCGCCTCCTCGTCCTCGGGCCAAGTGCCGGTCTCGGTTGCCATGGCGCGAGCCTAGCGCCGCGGCGGAGCACCGCCCAGGGCCTTCGCGCGCTTGCTTTGACCGTGGCTCCAACTCCCTCCTAGACTAGCGTATGGCGATCGACAAGCCCTATGTGCCGCCGCCGCATGGCGGTGACTGGCGGCACGCCCTTGGCGGCGAGACCGGGCTCGATCCCGAGGCGGTGGCGGCTGCTGTTGCTCACGCAGCGGCGTTCGAGACGCGGTGGTCGCGCGACGTTGAAGCCGAGATCATCCGCGGCTTTTCCGAGCCGCCGCCCTGGAACGAGATCATCGGTCCTGTGGCGCCGCGCGGCGGACCGAACGGCATCGTCCTGCACCGCGGGATGATTGTCGCCGAGTGGGGCGACACCGCCCGCGCCGACATGAGCTTCAGCATCGTGAAATGCTATCTGAGCCTCATTGCGGGGATCGCGGTCGAGCGCGGGCTCATCGGCGATATCGACGAGCCCGTGGCGAAGCTCGTCGACGACGGCGGCTTCGCCTCGCCGCACAATGCGAAGGTCACCTGGCGCCAGCTCCTCAACCACACCTCGGAGTGGGAGGGCACGCTCTGGGACAAGCCCGACCTGATCGACCGGAACCGCGACCTCGGCAACGAGGCGAGCGCCAAGAAGGGGATGCCGCGCGCGCTTCGCGAGCCCGGCGAGTACTGGGAATACAACGACATTCGCGTGAACCGCCTGGCGCTCGCCCTGCTGCGCCGGTTTCGCCGGCCGCTCCCCGAGGTTTTCCGCGAGGCGATCACCGCGCCGGTCGGTGCCTCCGGCGATTGGCGATGGCACGGCTATCGCAATTCCTATGTCGAGATCGACGGCAAGCGCATGCAATCCGTCGCGGGCGGCGGCCATTGGGGCGGCGGGCTCTTCATGCATGCGCGCGATCACGCGCGCCTCGGCCTGCTCATGCTGCGCCGGGGATGCTGGGGCGACCGCAAGCTGGTTCCGGAAGACTGGATCGCGCAATCGATTGCGCCCACGAAGCTCAACCCGCATTACGGCTTCATGTGGATGCTCAACACGGGCCGGAAGACCTATCCGAGCGCGCCCGCGGAGGGCTACGGCGCCAGCGGCTCCGGCGGCAATCTCGTCTGGATCGATCCGGTCCACGATCTCGTCGCGGTGATCTGCTGGACAAATCCCGCGGCGATTGACGGCTTCCTCGCGCGGCTCGGCAAAGCGCTGCCCCGAGGCGGATAGCCTCGATTGCCAGCGCCGACGGGCGAGGGGTAGGCTGCGCTCTCAACCTCAAGCCATTCGGAGACGGTCGATGAACGGCCTTGTCCGCTTCAGTTTCGTGATCGTTTCGCTCGCGGTGGCCTCTGCCGCATCCCTCGCGCAGCCGGCGCCGGATTACGCGGCGGTCCTCAACGCCCCCGACCGCACCGACGCCGACCGGAAGAACGACGAGCGCCGCGCGTCCGTTAAGATCCTGGCATTTACCGGCGTGCAGCCGGGGTGGAAGATCCTCGATATGGGCGCGGGCGCCGGCTACAGCACCGAGCTGATGGCGCGCGCTGCGGGTCCCACCGGCAAGGTCTATGGGCAGAACCCGCCTGACATGATGGACCGTGCCCGATCCGCCTACGAGGAGCGGGCGAAGTCACCGGCCATGCAGACCGTGACGACCCTCACGCGCGTCTATGACGATCCGGTGCCGGCGGAGGTCAAGAACCTCGACCTCATCACGTTCTTCTATGCCTATCACGACGTGACCTACATGCCGGTCGATCGCGCCAAGATGGACCATGCGCTCTTAGACGCCTTGAAGCCCGCCGGCTATTTCGTGATCGCCGATTACGCGTCGCTGCCGGGGGCGGGGACCTCGGTCTCCAACACGCTCCATCGCATCGACGAGGATTTCCTGAAGAAGGAGGTCGAGGCGGCCGGCTTCAAGCTCGTCCAGGAAGGCGACTTCCTGCGCAATCCCGACGATCCCCACACTATGCCGATCTTCCGGCCTCAGATACCCATCGACATCTTCGTACTCAAGTTCCAGAAGCCGGGCTGAGCCTCGCGGCTGAGCACCAGTGGCGCAAGCACGGACGAGCGCATGCGGGTATTGGTGATTTTTGCTCATCCCCTCGAGGACAGTTATGCGGCCGGCCTCAGAAACGCGGTCGTCGAGACCCTGAATGCTGGCGGCCACGTGGTCGATTTGTGCGACCTCTACCAGGAGGCGTTCGACCCGGTCATGTCCGCGCACGAGCGGCGCGTCTACAAGGACACCTTCAACAATCTTGAGACTGTATCCGAGCACGTGCGGAGGCTGCGGCAGGCCGAAGGCGTGGTCTTCGTGTTTCCTTCATGGTGGTACGGCATGCCCGCGATCCTGAAGGGCTACTTGGATCGCGTCTGGCTTCCTGGCGTCGCCTTCGAGTTCGGTCCGCGAGCGATTCGGCCATTGCTGACAGGCATCCGCCTGTTCGGTGTCGTAACGACGACGGGTGCTCCGGAATGGTTCACGCGCGTCTACATGGGCAACCCGTCGCGCAGGGTCTTGATGCGGGGCCTCGCGCGCCTGATCGTCGCGCCCGGTGCGGAGCGGTTCTGGCTGGCACTCTATGGAATGGAAAATGCGGCCGCTGCAAACCGAAGGGGATTCATCGAACAGGTGAGAGCGCGCGTTGCTCGCATCCGCGCGTGACGCGAACGCGATCGGTACACGCCCGGCGCTACCGATGAGGGGTTATGCCTTAGCCCGCTCTGTGGCCCTGCGACGGCTCAGCACCAGCGGCGCCAGCAATGTCCGAAGCGGAAGCCGACGCCCACGAACGGCCCGGGATAGTAGGCATAGGGATAAGGGTAATAGGCGGGATAGGGCGCATAGGCATAAGCGGGCGGCGGATAGGGGTAGGGACCGCCGGCGTAGGGCCCGGGCCCGCCGGCATAGGGCCCGGCTGCGGGACCACCGGCGGAGGCCATCGCCGGCACCTGATTGCCACGCGAGGTCATGCACTGGGCATAGCTGATGTCATAGCCCCGCTGGACCGAGGCGGCGGAATAGCCGCCGGCTTCCGCGCCCGAGGCCGTGCCCAGCACCAACCCGCTGCCCGCGCCGATGGCGGCTCCCGCCGCGGGGTTGCCGACCGCGGCGCCGATTGCGGCGCCCGCAGCGGCCCCCAGGAGGGTCCCGGCGACGGCGCTGTTGGCGGTGGACTGGTTGGCGGCATCAGCAGGCGAGGCATATCCCACCGTCTGGGCCGCGTATTGCCGGC
>DATMMM010000160.1:0-5937 GCA_035569735.1 Allostellaceae bacterium
TGCCGGGGGCTGCTCGACGAGACCGTGCTGGTGAGCGAGAGCGAGATCTATCGCGGCATTCGCCATCTCCTGCTCGAGGAGCGACAGGTCGCGGAAGGTGCCGCCGCGGTGGGTGCGGCGGCGCTGCTCGCGGGGAAGATCGCGCCCATCGGCCCAATCGCGTTGATCATCAGCGGGCGCACGATCGGCAGCCAAGCGCTCGCACGCATCGCGGCGGGTCAGCCGGTGGCGCTCGGCGGCCGCGACATCTCCGGATAACTCATCAAGGGAAAGAGCCGATGACGCAGAGCTATTTCGACACGGCGGAATTCGCGGTGCGGCGCACCCAGGTGAAGGCTGCGATGGCGAAGGCCGGGCTCGATCTCCTGATCTGCGCCGACCCCGCCAACATGGATTACCTCACGGGCTTCAAGGGCTGGTCGTTCTACGTCCCGCAATGCGTGCTCGTGCACGTGGAGGACGAACAGCCGACCTGGATCGGCCGCGGCCAGGATGGCGGCGCAGCACGCCTCACGACGACGCTGCCCGAGGATCACATCCTCCCCTACCCCGACGATTACGTGCAGAACCGCGCGAAGCACCCGATGAACTTCGTCGCCGATCACATCCGCAAACGCGGCTGGCAGAGCGCCCGCATCGGTCTCGAGATGGACGCCTATTATTTCTCAGGCCGCGGCGCCGACGCGATCCGCGCGGCGCTCCCTGATGCGCGCTTCTCCGACTGCGATCACCTCGTCAACTGGGTGCGGATCGTCAAGTCGGAGGCCGAGCTCGCCTATATCCGCGAGGCCGCGGTGCTGGTCAGCGCCGGCATGCGCGCCGGCGTCGACGGCATCCGGACCGGGCGGCGGCAATGCGACGTCGTCGCGGAGATCTATGCGGCGCAGATCCGAGGCACGCCCGAGTTCGGCGGCGACTACACCGCGATCTGCCCGCTGCTGCCGACGGGTGCCGGCACCTCGACGCCGCACTTGACCTGGTCGGACGAGCCCTTCCGCGCGGGCGAGGCGACCATCCTCGAGCTCGCGGGCTCCCGCCGCGGCTACCACTGTCCGATGGCGCGCACCGTGCATCTGGGAAAGCCGCCGCAGCGGCTCGCCGACACCGCGGCGGTAGTGATCGACGGCCTGCATGCCGCGCTCGCCGCGGCCAAGCCGGGCGCCACCGCCGAGGCCGTCGAGGCCGCTTGGCGCGGCGTCACCAACAAGCATGGCATCCGCAAGGAAAGCCGGATCGGCTACGCCTTCGGCCTCGCCTACCCGCCGGATTGGGGCGAGCACACCGCGAGCCTCCGGCCCGGCGACAAGACCGAGCTCCGGCCGAACATGGCCTTCCACTGCATTCCCGGGATCTGGGAGGACGGCTGGGGCTTCGAAGTCTCCGCCGCCTTCGTGGTGACGCCCTCGGGCGGAAAGCCCTTCTACGATTTCCCCGAGGCGCTCGCGGTCAAGACGTAATCGGAATGTGGCCCCGCCTGTCGCGTGGCGCTATCGCGGGATGACGCGTGGAGTTAGGAGCGGCGGTTTCCGGCGGCCGCGCGAAGCGGAGTCTTGGCGCGGTCGAGCTCGAGGAGAACCACGCGCGCACCGTCGCTGGAATTCGCCAGCTCCGCCGGTGCCATTCCGTCCAGAAGCTTGCTGGGCTTGCGCATCCATTCGGATGCGCGATCGCCGAGAACCTTGCGCGCCTCGGTCTCCACTTGCAGCACCGTGTCGTGCTTGCTCATGACGTTGCCGCCCTTCGTGATTGGCTCATTCCCCGGAACCCCGCACCAATAGCCACAGCCCTCGCGGGTCCGCAACCCATCCGAACGTGCTAGGTGGGTAGCGGGGCGGGCCCCTTCATGTGTAATTCCTGCGGCAAACACGAACTTCACAGGAAACAAATGGAGAATTGGACCGATATTCGCGCCTGGCGCAAGACCGAGCGGGTGCGATTGATCGCGGAACGCATGGCGCTCCGCGGCGAGACGCGTGCGCGTCATAATGTCGCGATCACGGGGGCACTCGAAACGCTGTTGTCCCCCGCGATGATCATCGGTTTCTACTGGCCGATCCGGGGCGAATACGATGCACGCAAGCTGATTTCCGCGCTCATCGATCGGGGCGCGCGGGCGGCCATGCCGGTGGTGGTTGAGAAGGGCGCGCCGCTGGTGTTCCGCGACTGGCACCCAGGCGCGCGGATGGAGAATGGATTTTGGAACATCCCGGTGCCCGCCGAAGGTGAGCCCGTCACCCCAACCACGCTGCTGGTTCCGCTGGTCGGCTTCGACGAGATGGGCTACCGGCTGGGATATGGCGGCGGATATTATGATCGGACCTTGGCAAGCCTTCCCGCCAAGCCCCTCGCCATCGGCGTCGGATATGAGCTCTCGTATCTGGGAACAATCTATCCGCAGCCGCATGATATACCCCTGAGCGCGATCGTGACGGAGGGCCGCGTCTTGCGCGGCACGGCCGCATGCGCGCCAATTTCTTGAGAGAGAGGAGACAGAGGACGGCCATGAACGAGCAGCACAGGCAGCCCAAATCCGACATCGAGATCGCCCAAGCCGCCCGCATGCGGGGGATCGCCGAGGTCGGCCTCGACAAGCTGGGCATCCCCGCGGAGGCCCTGCTGAATTACGGGCCCTACAAGGCGAAGGTGTCGCTCGACTACATCCGCACCCTCGAGGACCGGCCGGACGGCAAGCTGATCCTGGTCACCGCGATCACGCCGACCCCCGCGGGCGAAGGCAAGACCACCACCACCGTCGGGCTCGGCGACGCGCTCAATCACATCGGCAAGAAAGCCGTGATCTGTCTCCGGGAGCCGAGCCTCGGCCCCTGCTTCGGCGTCAAGGGCGGCGCCGCCGGCGGCGGCTACGCGCAGGTGGTGCCGATGGAGGACATCAACCTGCATTTCACCGGCGATTTCCACGCCATCGGCAGCGCCAACAACCTGCTCGCGGCGATGGTCGACAATCACATCTATTGGGGCAACGAGCTCGGCATCGATCCGCGCCGGGTCTCCTGGCGGCGCTGCATGGACATGAACGACCGGGCGCTGCGCTCGATCGTGAGCTCGCTGGGCGGCGTCGCCAACGGCTACCCGCGCGAGGACGGCTTCGACATCACCGTCGCCTCCGAGGTGATGGCGATCTTCTGCCTCTCGAAAGATCTCGAGGACCTCCGGCACCGGCTCGGCAAGATCATCGTGGCGCAGACGCGCAACCGGAAGCCGGTGCGCGCCTCCGACATCAAGGCCGACGGCTCCATGACGGCGCTCCTCAAGGAGGCGATCGCGCCCAATCTGGTGCAGACGCTGGAGAACAATCCGGCCTTCATCCATGGCGGCCCCTTCGCCAACATCGCGCACGGCTGCAACTCGCTGATCGCCACCAAGACGGCGCTCAAGCTCGCGGATTACGTGGTGACCGAGGCCGGGTTCGGCGCCGATCTCGGCGCGGAGAAGTTCATCGACATCAAATGCCGCAAGGCCGGCCTCAAGCCCGACTGCGCCGTGCTGGTCGCGACCATCCGCGCACTTAAGATGCATGGCGGCGTCGAGAAGCAGGACCTCAAGACCGAGAACCTCGGCGCGCTCAAGAAGGGCTTCGCCAATCTTGAGCGCCACGTGCGCAATCTGCGCGAGCGCTTCGGGCTGCCCGTGGTGGTCTCGATCAATCGCTTCAGCGCCGACACCGAGGCCGAGGTGAGCTTGCTGCGCGAGCTCTGCGCCAAGCTCGAGGTCGATTGCCTGCTCGCCGATCATTGGGCAAGCGGCGGCGCGGGTGCCGCCGAGGTCGCCAAGACCGTCGTGCGGCTGATCGAGAAGGGCAACGCGGGTTTCAAGTTCCTCTATCCCGACGAGATGCCGCTCTGGGACAAGGTCAAGACCATCGCGCAACAGATCTACGGCGCCTCGGACATCACGGGCGACCAGGCGATCCGCAACCGGTTCAAGGAGCTGCAGGCCGAGGGCTTCGGCCACCTGCCCGTCTGCATTGCCAAGACGCAGTACAGCTTCACCACCGACGCGGCGCTCAAGGGCGCGCCCTCCAACCACGTCGTGCCCGTGCGCGAGGCGCGGCTCTCGGCCGGCGCCGAGTTCGTGGTGGCGATCTGCGGCGACATCATGACCATGCCGGGCCTGCCCAAGGTGCCCGCCGCCAACAACATCTCCGTCGACGGCCGAGGCCGGATCACGGGCCTCTTCTGAGGGCCGATCAGATCCAGATCAGCCCCAAGATCTGCTCGCGTACGGCGATGAACTCCGGGCTCGCCTTGATCGCGCGCATGTTGTCGCGCTCGCGCGGAGCGCGCGAGAAATTCGCCTCGAGACGCTCGACGATCCGGCCCGGGCGCGGCGACATCACCACCACCTCCGTGCCGAGGTAAACCGCTTCTTCGACGCTGTGTGTGATGAAGACGACGGTCATGCCGGTGCGGCGCCAGACTGCGTGGAGCTCCTCCTGCATCTTCTCGCGAGTCAACGCGTCGAGCGCGCCGAAGGGCTCATCCATCAACAGCACCTTGGGATCGTTCACGAGCGCCCGCACGATGGCGAGGCGCTGCTGCATGCCGCCCGAGAGCTGATAAGGGTAGCGATTGCGGAACTCCCAGAGTCCGACGAGCCGAAGAAACTCGTCGACCCGCCCGCGCCGCGTCGGGCCGTCGATGCCGCGCACCATTGGGCCGAATTCGGCGTTCTGAGCGACGCTCATCCAGGGGAAAAGCGCCGGCTGCTGAAACACCACGCCGCGGTCGGGACCGGGACCGAGGATTTTCTGGCCCGCCAAGGTGACGCTTCCGGAGGTGGGCATGATGAAACCCGCGAGTGTCTGCAAAAGCGTGGTCTTGCCGCAGCCCGACGGCCCCACGATGCAGACGAAATCGCCGGCCTCGAAATCGAGATCGATCGCGTCGAGCGCCCGCACCGCCCCATCCTTGGACAGGTACTCGACGCTGACTTTCGCGAATTGAACGAAGGGCTCGGTCACGGGCTCCGCACCGAGGATCGCTGCAGCCTAGGACCGACCCTCGCCGCTCGAGCAACCGACGGC
The DNA here is from genome assembly GCA_035569735.1 of Allostellaceae bacterium. GTDB lineage: Bacteria > Pseudomonadota > Alphaproteobacteria > ATCC43930 > CGMCC-115725 > DASZHJ01. The sequence continues at coordinate 5,045 of DATMMM010000160.1, forward strand.
AGCACGAGGAGCGAGGGCGGTCTCACGGAGATTGAGTGTCAGGCCTTGGCCGCTTGCGCCATGAAGGTGGTGTTGATCGCCTGCTGGAACACTTCCAAGCCCGGCGCCGTTCGAATGCTCTTCTGCGTCACCAGGAAGTCGGCCGTGCTTTTCAGCACGCCGGCGAATTTGCCGGCCTTGCCGGGAGGTCCCAGCCAGTCTTCGGTAAGTTGCCGCTCGAAGGTGACGAAGTCGTACTCGTCCATGTCGCGTTTGGCGACCTCTGGCGTGACGCCCGCCTGCTTGGCGACGATGGCGGCGGCATCCGCCGGCTTGGTCTTGAACATGGCGAGCGCGTCACGGTAGGCGCGCAGGAAACCGGTCACAGCGTCCGGATATTCCTTGCTGAACGCGGTGCGGCAGACAACCAGATCGGCGATAACGTAGCCCGCAGCGTCGAGCGTCTTGGAGGTCGGGAAATAGTCGCCGCCGCCCTCCAGCATCTTTGCCTTGGCGGGGCTCCAGTAATAGCCGGCATCGATGTCGCCCCGCGACCACGCGGCGACCGCGGCGTCGGGCTTGAGGTCGAGCACCGTCACGTCCTTCTCCGTGAGCCCGTTTGTCTTGAGGAACCCGAGCACGCGGAAATGCGAGGTCGAGCCGAAGGCCGTCGCCACCTTCTTGCCCTTGAAATCCGCGGGGCTCTTGATGTTCGCGGACTTGCGCACGACCATCTCCTCGGCTGGGCCGATATTGTCGACCATGCCGATGAGCTGATAGGGCAGGCCCTGGGCGATCCCCGCCGCGGTCGGCGAGGAGCCGATGGCGAGGCCGATATCGACGGAGCCGGCGGTGATCGCCGTGTTGATCTCGGCGCCGCTCCCCACCTCGCTCCAGTTGATCTTGCCGCCCGA
>DATMMM010000161.1:0-12369 GCA_035569735.1 Allostellaceae bacterium
CTTCCCGAACTCGCCCAACGAGCCCGGCTTTCCAAGTACACTCCTGCGGCCCGGCGAGACCTTTCACTCGCGCACGGAATACCGATTTTCTGTGGCAGTCTCTTAAATCGCCTTACACAAAAACCACCACTTTGCCCTCAACCTTGCCCATATATATGTGTAGGGCGGCGGTTAGAAATTCCTTGGCGTGAGACAGCTTTGCAGAGTCACCGGCTGTATACGCTCGGAATGAATCGGTGAATGCGCGACTCGCAATTTCGAACCCATATACCTGCGTATAGGGGTACGATCGACCATCGCTGTAGGTTTCTCGCGCGGTGCGGGTCAGCGCCTTTGCCTCGAGCTCAATGTCCCTGCCGCCTGACTGGATCCAGGTGGGATCTCGAAAGACGAACGTTACAGGGGATGTGAGTCGGGTGTCCCAGCCCTCTGTTGCGAACCGGTTGAAACGTTCATCGACATTTTTTTCAAAAAATTCGATACCCGATTCTTCGTCAACTAAATACGAAACTCGGCCTTTGACGCGTGCGAAGCGCATTGGTGTATGCCTGTTCGAGCTACGCGGTCGGGATGCCCCGCGTTTATAATTCTAGGGTATCGTTGATTGCCAATCCGTGAAGAGGGGTAGCTCAATGCCCGAGATCATCGTCTACGCCATCGAAGGCCGCTCGGTCGATCAGAAGCGCGGCCTCGTCAAGGACATCACCGACGCCGTCGTCCGCCACTTCAGCGTCCCCGCCGATGCCGTGGTGGTGCAGATCGTGGAATCGCCCAAGACCTCGAAAGCCAAAGGCGGCGTCCTCTTCAGCGAGCGCTAGGCGCGCGCGAGAGCCGGCGGAGCGCGCCGGCGCCGGTGCGGGCGGCGGCCCGCGGCTCTCATGGCCGAGGAATGAACGCGATCAGAGATGGCGCGATCCCGGGCCGCGAACGATCGTGATACCCTCGGGCGTCGTCTCGACCGTCGGGGGCTCGTAGCGCCTTACACGAGGCGGGGGCGGATCCGGAGGCTGCGCGTCACCTGCATATCCGCCCGCATATCGCGGGTCATAACCCGCCTGGCAGGGGAAAGTGCCATCGGGGAAGCAGTCGCTCCAGCCCCAGCCGCCCCCGCCGCCCCCGAAGGAACCGAACTGGTTGCCACGGTTGTTGAAACCTCGGGAGAAGCGGAAGTCGCTGTTGAAGCGATTGCTGTCGAAGAAGAAGCTGTTGAAGCGATTGCTGTCGAAGAAGAAGGAGCGAAAATGGCCGAGTTGCGCCCCCTGGGAGGGTGTGCCGAGACGTAGGCCAGAGCGCGCGCCCGCGAACCCGCCCGATCCCGCGAATCCGCCGTGCCCCCCTCCGCCACCCATCTGGCGCGCGCCGGCGGGCGTGACGAGCCCGTCGGGTGCGGCGAGCACTATCCCCGCCACGGTCAACGCGCAGCATCCCGCTAGAATGCGCCGCGCCCAATCTACCGATGCCATTTCTACCTCCTGGTTTCCAAGCGCCAGAAAGGTGCGACACGACTGGGATCCGCGATGCGGAGTGACGTGGATCTGCAACATCGAAAGGCAATGGCGTGGGATTCGAGGTCACCGTTAGATCCGAGGCCGTTTTTCCGGCTGCACGAGCTCCCTGCACATGAGCGCGCAGAGTCCGGTGCTCGGCCGAGTGATACACGCGGGAGCGCGAGGGGCGAGGGGTCGCTCTATTGCCGGACATAAAAGGCGGCGTGCTCTTCAGCGAGCGCTAGGCCCTCACCCTCCTATCGCCTGACGGCGCTGGGTCCCTCGTCGATCCACTTCGCGGCTCGACCCCGCTTCGCGGGCGAGGGGCAAGTCATCGCCGAGCATGGATGAACAGCCCCTCACCGCGCTTGGGCGGGGTCGAGCCGCAAAGCGGATCGACGAGGGGCCCGCCGCGAAGCGGTGGGAGGGTGAGGGAGCAGCTACTCCGCCGCCTGCTTCGCCTGCTCGATCGCCTGCCAGATCCGATGCGGAGTGGCGGGCATGTCGATGTGGCGGATGCCGAACACGGAGAGCGCGTCGACCACCGCGTTCATCACCGACGGCAGCGAGCCCGCGCAACCGGCTTCGCCGCAGCCTTTGATGCCGAGCGGATTGGTCTTGGCGGGAACCGGGTGGCTGAAGAAGGCGAAATTCGGCACGTCGGGCGCGCGCGGCAGCGCGTAATCCATATAGGAGCCCGTCAGCAGCTGGCCCTCGCCGTCGTAGACCGTGCGCTCCATCAGCGCCTGGCCGATCCCTTGCACCACGCCGCCGTGGAGTTGTCCCTCCACCAGCAGCGGATTCACGATCACGCCGAAGTCGTTCACCATCGTGTATTTCACGACCTCCGCGACGCCGGTCTCGGGGTCGATCTCGACCTCGGCGATGTGGCAGCCGTTCGGGAAGGCCGAGGGCGCCTGGTCGAAGACGTGCTTCACGTCGAGCGATCGCGGCGCCTCCGGCGGCAGCGTCAACCCTGAGCGCAGCTTCTGCGCGAGCTCCATGATCCCGACCGAGCGGTCGGTGCCCACGATGGTGAAGCGGCCGCGCGCGAACTCGATGTCGGCGACCGCGGCTTCCAGCACCGCGGAGGCGATCTGCTTGCCCTTCTCGATCACTTTGTCGCTGGCCTCGACGATCGCGGCGCCGCTCGCCATCAGCGACTTGGAGCCGCCGGTGCCGCCGCCCGCGATCAGCTCGTCGCTGTCACCCTGCAGGAGGCGGATGCGGTCGAAGGGGATGCCGAGCTTACTGGTGAGCACCTGCGCGAAGGGCGAGGCGTGGCCCTGGCCGTAGTCGAGCGTCCCCGTGATGATGGTGACGGTGCCGTCGCTCTCGAAGCGGATGCCGCCCATCTCCTTCTGCGGCGGCGCCGTCACCTCGAGGTAATTGCCGATGCCGCGGCCGCGCAGCTTGCCGCACGCGCGGCTCTCGGCCTTGCGTTTCTCGAAGCCTTTCCAGTCCGCCGCCTCGAGCGCGCGGTCGAGCAGCGCGGTGAAGTCGCCGCTGTCGTAGGTGGTCTTCGCAGCCGAGGCAAAGGGAAGCTGCTCGGGCTTGATGTGGTTGCGCCGGCGCAGCTCCGCGGGATCGATGCCGAGCTCGGCAGCGGCCGTGTCCACCAGCCGCTCCATGAAATAATTTCCCTCGGGCCGCCCAGCGCCGCGATAGGCCGCGACTGGCACCGTGTTGGTGAAGACGCATTGGGTGGAGACCTCGATGAGCGGCGTCCGGTAGAGGCTCACCATGTTCTTGGTCACGTTCAGGGTCGGCATCAGCGGTCCCACGGCCGAGAGGTGCGCGCCCATGTTGCCGTAGCTCACGACCCGGATCGCGAGGAAATGCCCCTCGGCGTCGAGCGCCAGCTCCGCCGTCACCTCGTGATCCCGTCCGTGCGTGTCCGAGAGGAAGCTCTCCGAGCGCTCGTCGGTCCATTTGACGGGCCGGCCGAGCGCGCGCGCGGCGTGGAAGAGGCAGGTGTATTCGGGATAGGCCATCGCCTTCATGCCGAAGGAGCCGCCGACGTTGCCGGTGAGCACGCGCACCTTGTCGGTCGGTACCTTCAGAATGTCGTTCGCGATCTGGTTGCGGAGCCCGAATACGCCCTGAGAGCCCACATGCAACGTCCAGCGCCCGCTCGCGGCATCGAAGCTGCCGATCGCCGAGCGCGGCTCCATCGCGCAGACCACCAGCCGGTTGTTGACGAGCTCGACGCGCGTCACGTGCGCCGCGCGCGCGAAGGCCTCCTGCACCTTCTCGGCGTCGCCGAAATGAAAATCGAGGCAGGTATTGTTGGGGACGTCGTCGTAGAGCTGCGGCGCGCCGGGCTTGGCGGCTTCCTTGGCACTCGTCACTGCCGGCAGTCCATCGATCTCCGCGAACACCGCCTCGGCTGCGTCCTTGGCTTGCGCCGGCGTTTCCGCCACCACGCAGGCGATGGCGTCGCCGACGCAGCGGACACGGTCGGTCGCAAGCGCGGTCCAGACCGGCAGCTTCATCGGCGTGCCGTCACGGTTCGGAAACGTCATCACGCATTTGAACGTGCCGTAAGCCGCGAGATCGGCCGCGGTCAAGACGCCCAGCACGCCCGGCATGGCGCGCGCCTCGGAGGTCTCGACTTTGCGCAGGATCCCGTGTGCCACCCGGCTGCGCACGATCACGGCATAGGCCTGGCCCGGCAGGTTGATATCGTCGGTGTAGCGTCCTTCGCCCTTCAGGAGCTTCGGATCCTCGCTCCGCGGCACCGGCTGGCCGATGCCGAATTGCTGCAAAGCCCAATCATGCGCGTTCTCTCGGACGTCCATCTCTGCCGCCTTGCCATCAGGGGAGGGGAGGCCGCGCGCGAAGGACCCGAATGCGCGCAACCCTGTTGCTGAATCTAGGTACGGCCCTGGCTCCCTCACAAGCGGCCTGCGGCGATATCACCCATGCGCGTGCGCCAATGTGTCGGAACAATGACGCTTCGCAAATCGACGCGTGCGTTTGCCCATCAAATGGGCACGGACGAGCAGTTTCGTTCACCATTGCCGTCATGGCTGGGCTTCTTCCGCCTTGTTGCGCCTGACCAGTTGAGCGGAATCGGTTTTGCGTCCGCCTCAGCCTCAGCCATGCAGCGACGTGAGCGCGAGGAACCGTGCCGCCGGAGCCCGTGCGCGCGTTCAGGGCGCCTGAACTCGGGCGGGGTATGGATGCCTGGAGGAGGCCTCCATGCCCAAGCTTCCCGAAGCGCTCGGCACCCCGCAGGACGTGGGGGCCGTGGCCCCCGATCCCTCGCGGATCATCCCGCATTACGAGGCGGGTCAGGTCGGCGCGGCGATGCAGGGCTTCGCCCGCGATCTCGGAGCGAGCGCCAACCAGGTCCAGGACGTGCAGGACCGGCTCAGCCGCGCCGCCGCCGAGCAGGACTTCATCTCCAAGAAGCTCGACATCGACCAGCAGTTCGCCGGCGACACGGATTACGCGACCGCCCCGCAGCGCTATCGCCAGGCGCTCCTGCAAACGCTCAACGACACGTCGCAAAGCATCCTGGGGCCGGTGCAGCGCGCGGACTTCCAGCAGCAGATGTCCCGCTTCACCGAGGTCGGCGTGGACTCGATCCTGCGCCAGAGCGTGGCGAAGGCGCGGGATGCGGGCCGCGCCAACGTCACCCAGGCCGCGGGCGCTACCGTCAGCGACGCGCTCCGCACGCCCGACGAGGCCAACCTCAATCCGATCTTCAACGCGCTCAACGATCGCATCCAAGCCTCGATGGAGGCCGGCTACCTGAGCCCCGAGGAGGCCGTCGCGCTCAGGAAAAGCACGGCGCAGAGCTATGTCAGCCAGCGCGGCTGGCGGCTCGCCGATGCCGATCCCCAACAGGCCGTCGATACGCTGAGGCCGAGCGCGCTCGGTGACGATGGCCAGCCCAGCTTCGCCAAAGTCGGCGATTGGCGCGACCTCATCGATCCGGGCGAGCGCACGAGCATCCTGGGTCGCGCCCAGCAGAACCTGGAGGCTGAGCAGCGCGCGGCTGATATCGAGGCGCTGCGCCAGCAGCGCCAACAGCAGAAAGCGGAGGCGGACGCCGGCAACGCGATCGCCGCGCGCTACGTGAGCCAGCTCGCGGTCGATCCGACCAGCGTCGACGTCGGCGCGCTCGCGCGCGAGCGCTTCCCCGACAGCCAGCAGGACACCAGGCAGGCGCTGCTGGGCGCCGCTCAGACCGCGATCGCGCAGGCGGGCGACAAGACGGCGGCGGGTTACGGCCTCGGCTTCTGGCAAGCCTTCAACCGCGTGACGGCGGCGGACGGCGCCCCTAACAAAATCACCGATCCCGCCGAGCTCTTGAAGCTCGCGGGTCCCGAGGGCGGCGGCGCACTCACCATGCAGGGCGTGCAGCAGCTCCAGCGCTTCCTGGATGCGAGCAAGACCGTCGAGGACCGCGCGCAAAGCGCGATGGAGCAAAATTTCCTGCGTCAGGCGCACGCGGCGATCACCGGCACGGAAGCGCCGGCCGATCCCGCGAGCGAGGCCAGGTTCCAGAATTTCCTGGGCGCCTATTTCCCGGCGCTCCAGGACAGCCTCGCCTCCGGCAAAAGCGCCATGCAGCTCCTCTCGGCCGCGAGTTCCGACTACCTCGGCAAGCTCATCCCCGCCTTCGCGCCGCCTCCGACGCCGCGGCCCGATACCGCCGCCGCGGCCGCTACCTCTGATCGCCGGGACAAGGACATTGAGACGCCCCCGGACAACCGCTCCTTCTGGGAGCGCTTGGGCGACCGCTGGGGAGCAGCCGCCAGATCGTGGAACGAGGACCGACAGGCGCAGCTCCAGAACGTGGATCCGGTGTTGACGCGCCAGTTCGCCCCGCGGTTGGGCTCGCTCGGCGAGGACGACGCTGGCGTCATCATCGTGCCTGACAGCCGCGGGATCCTCGACAAGACCATCCGCTTCGATCCCACGAAGCATGTCATCCTCGGGAACGACATCTACGAGCGCGTCCCGGAGGCGGAGGAGAGTCCGCGCCTGAGCGGCGCTCGGGCGTTTCTTGGCGGTCTGGGTCCCGGACCTCTGGCCGCATCGAAGCTGGCCGGAGGAATAGAGGCGGCAGGCGCGGGTGCGCGCGCGGCGGAGGTGGCAGGCGCTGAAGCGCAGGGCACGCGCGCAGCGGAGGCGGCAAGCGCGGGAGCGCGAGTGGCGGAGACCGCAGGCGCGGCCCCCACGGAGATCGAAGTCCTGTCGCAGAGAGCGCAGCAGATCCACAACATCTTGGACTCGATCCCTCGAAAGCTTCGGACAACCGCCGCGCTCAGCACCGATGGCCCCACAATCGTCGGCGGTGGTGCTGTCAAAGATCTTGAGTCCGCCCAGGAGGCAGCTCTCCAGCCAGGCGAGATCTCCGCCAAGTTACCTGGCGCGCACGCCGAAGTGACGGTGCTGACAGAGGCCCTGAAAAGTGGTTTGAGGCCTCGTCTTCTGGCGACCACACGGGATATTTGCCCGGACTGTCGGCGATATATAGAATCTCTGGGTGGCCGATTGACCAGCGAAACGACAGCCATCTTCCCTTCACCTGAGAAGTAACATGGCAGCTCAGCTCGATTTCGATGAGCCTGACTTGATCGCGCGGCTTGCGAGGCTTCCGAGCAAGCTCCGAGTCGTGTTTGCCGCGCTCTGTGCCGAGAGGCAATTGCCAAACTACATCCAGTTCTCGAAAAGATCAGGTTGGGGCAATCCCAATGTCCTGAAAGACGCACTCGAGTCGATCTGGCAGGATACTCAGGGCCAACCACTCACCAAGGCCGAGCTCGAGACAATCCTCGAGCGGTGCATGGCGTCGATACCGAGCGACGAGCAGGACACCAAGAAAGAGCCAGCCTACGCACAGGATGCGGCGGCTTCGGTCGCATACGCCATTGGCGCTCGGTTGACAGATGATCCTAAGGAAGCCGCATGGGCAGCACGGCGAGCGTTTGAGGCTGTTGACTACTTCGTCATGAGCCAGATCGATTCGACGACTATTATGGGTGAGCACCTGCGGTTCGCCCTCTCTCAACCGATCGTGCAGGCCGAGCTTCGGAGACAGCAAACGGATCTTCAGGACCTACAGCTGGCGAGCGCCGAGAAATCACTCTGGGCGAGCGTGATCTCCAAGCTCCGGGATCGCGCGCGCCGGGACGCCGAGCTCTTCCTGAACACCGCCGCTCGGCAATAAACGCAGCCAACCTGCTTCGATCGAAATAGTGCTCAACCATTGGCTCCGAAAGCCAGAGAGTGAAACCATGGAAGTCGAAGATCTTAGCGGCACTCATAGCGTGCACTCCATTGCACAGCTTGAGCAACTGCTTGGAGTACGATTCAAGGACCAAGAAAACGAATTCTGGCTGCGGGCCGATAAAAGCGATCATCCCGCCCTTTCTATCATGGTGAAAGGAGATCTTGCCGCGATACACTATTTCCCCAAAGAGGGCCATGCAGGGCATGTGTCGATTGGCGGGAAAATGAATCTGGATGCAAAGAAGATGACAAAGTTCTCCATTGGCAGTCTTGATCCCGGCGCTACGATCCATGTTCCAAATCATCTTATAGTATCTTTTTCTGAAGCGTTGGAAGTGGCCAAGGAGTTTTTCCGTTCTCAAGAGTTGCCCCGCTCGATCGAATGGTTTGAACTTTAGAAGCGCGAGCAGCATTGACTCGGTGAATTCGTCGACACCAGCGCGAGCGCGTCCACGGCCCATAGCGTAGCGGCGTCAGGTGTTGAGCGACGGAACCGCACTGGCAGAGTGCATCTCTGCCGGGTCCCACTCCATTGCCGTCATCGCCGGACTTGTTCCGGCGATCCACGTGTTCGTTGACCGCCGAAGCACACGTGGATGCCCGCGACAAGCGCGGGCATGACGAAAAAGGGAGCGTTCAACCCCTGAGCGCGCTCAGCGTGGTGAAGGCGGAGATGTGCTCGAGGCTGGTGCGGACCTCGACCAGGCTCGGGCCATCGGCGGCGAGCGCGCCTTCGAGTGCCGCGTCGATGTCGGCCTCGCGCTCGATGCGGAAGCCCTTCGCGCCGAAGGCCTCGGCGAGCCGCGCGAAGTCGGGGTTCTTGAGATCGGTCGCGATGCTGCGGCCCGGGAACCATTTCTCCTGATGCAGGCGGATGGTGCCGTAGGAGTTGTTGTTGGCGACGATCACGGTCACCGGCAGGTGGTACTGGATCGCGGTCGCGAGCTCGTTGCCGGTCATCAGGAAGCCGCCGTCGCCCACCAGCGTGATCACGCGCCGGCCCAATCGCCGCGCCGCCGCCACCGCGCCGGGCACGCCGAAGCCCATGGCGCCGGAGACCGGGCCGAGCAGGCGATGCGTGGGCTTGAACGAGAAATAGCGCCCGAGCCAGCCGGAGAAATTCCCGGCGTCGTTCACGAACACGGCGTCGGGCCCTAGTCGGCGGCGGAGGCCATCGATCACCGCGCCGAACACCACGCCATCCGGCGCCTCCTTGGGCTCCCAGCGCGCCATGCCCGCGGGCACACGATGCAAGCGCTCGGCCCAGGCCGCGAACCGCCCGGGCTTGCCTCTGCCAAGCTCGGCGAAGCCGCTGAGGAACGCCACGGGCTCCGCCAGCACCGCGAGATCCGTGGCGAACACCCCGCCCAGCACCTCGGGGTCGTCGTAGACATGGATCAGCCGCTGCTTCGGCCGCGGCGCGGTCGGGAACGCATAGCCTTGCGTGGTGACGTCGCCGAGCCGGGTTCCCACCGCCAGCACGAGGTCGCTCTCCTGATAGAGCGCCACCTGATCCTTCGGCAGCATGTAGCCGAGATGGCCGGCGTAGAGCGGATGCTCGTTGTCGAAGAGATCCTGCTGGCGGAAACTCAGCACCACCGGCACGCCCCAGGCCTCCGCGGCGCGCCGCAAGACATCGCGCCCCTCCGGTGCCGAGAGCCGAGAGCCAGCGACCAGGATCGGCCGCTCGGCCTTTTCCACAAGGGCCGCGGCCTCGGCAATGCTCCGAGGCGCGGGCTCCGCAAGGAGCCGCGGCTGCGGGCCCCATGGCGCGTTGGGCGCCTGGTCGAGCAACATGTCCTCCGGCAGCACCACCACCGCGGGGCCGGGCGCGCCCGTGGTCGCCGCGCGGAAGGCGTGCGCGATCGCCTCGGAAAGCCGCGCGGGGTCGTGCACCTCGACCACGTATTTCGCCATGTCGCCGAAAGTGCGGACATAGTCGACTTCCTGGAAGGCGCGCTTGCCGCGGTCCTTGCGCTCGATCTGGCCCACGAACAGCACGAAAGGCGTGGCGTCCTGCTGCGCCGTGTGGACCGCGATCGAGGCGTTGGTGGCGCCGGGGCCGCGGCTCACCATGGCAACGCCGGGCCTTCCCGTGAGCTTCGCATCGGCAACCGCCATGAACCCCGCGCCGCTCTCGTGCCGGCAGGTCACGACATCGATGCGCCTCTCGTCGTAGAGCGCATCCAGCACCGCGAGATAGCTCTCGCCCGGCACGCAGAAGACCCGATCGACGCCATGCGCCACCAGCTCGGCAACCACGAGCTGCGCAGCGGTGCGGATATTGGCGCGGGCGTCAGGCACGATACTGGTGGGGAGTGCGCTATTCCGCCGCCGCGGCGCGGACGGGGTTCTGGAAGGCGGCCATCAGCTCGGCCTCGCGCGCCTTGGTGCGCGCGAGGTTGCGCAGCTTCACATGGCCGAAGCCGCGGATCTGCAGCGGGAGCTTGGCGATCTCCAGCGCGAGCGCGTGGTTCTCGGGGGTGAGGGCGCCCGTGAGCGCGCGCACCACCGCCTCGTAGTCGCCGACGAGCCGCCGCTCGGCCTTGCGCTCGACCGTGTAGCCGAAGGGATCAAGGGCGGTGCCGCGCAGCCCTTTGAGCCGCGCAAGCAGCTTGAAGGCCTGCAGGACCCAGGCGCCATAGGCGCGCTTCTTCATCTCGCCGGTGGCGGCATCGCGGGGCGCCCAGAGCGGCGGCGCCAGATGGAACTGGAGCTTGTAGTCGCCCTCGAACTGCGCGCTGAGCTTCTTCTGGAACTCGCCGTCGGTATAGAGCCGCGCGACCTCGTACTCGTCCTTGTAGGCCATCAGCTTGAAGAGCGACTTCGCCACGGCCTCCGCAAGCCCGCGCCGGCCGCGGGCGCGCGTGCGCTCCGCCGTCTCCACCGCGCGCACGAGCTCCGTGAAGCGCTGGGCGTAGGCGGCATCCTGATACTCGGTCAGGAAGACGACGCGCCGGCGGATGATCTCCTCCAGCGTCTCCGAGGGCGGCGGCGCCTCGCTCGGCATCATCGGCTTCGCCGCAGCCTCGACGCGCCGGAGGTCGTGCGCCGCGAGCCGGCCCCAGCCGAAGGCGCGCTTGTTCATCTCGATGCCGACGCCGTTGAGCTCGATCGCGCGCTCGATCGCCTCGCGCGAGAGCGGCACCAGCCCCTGCTGCCAGGCATAGCCCAGCATGAAAAGATTGCTCGCGATCGCATCGCCCATCAGAGCGGTCGCGAGCCCGCTGCCGTCGACGAACTCGATGCCGTGCTCGCCGGTCGCGGTGCGGAGCGAGCGGTACATCGCGGCGGCCTCGAAATCGATGTCGCCGTTCAGCACGAAGGCGGCGGTGGGCGCGAGATAACTGTTCACCACCGCGCGGGTGACACCGGTCTCGATCCGCGTCAGCGCCTCGGGGCTCGCCGCCACCACCATGTCGCAGCCGAGCAGCAGGTCGGCGCCGCCCGCGGCGATCCGGACCGCGTGGATGTCCTCCGGGCTCGGCGCCAGGCGGATATGGCTCATCACCGCGCCGTTCTTCTGCGCGAGGCCGGTGAAGTCCAGCACCGAGCAGCCGCGGCCCTCGAGGTGCGCCGCCATGCCCAGGAGCTGGCCCACGGTGATGACGCCGGTGCCGCCGATCCCGGTCACGAGGATGCCGTAGGGCTCGGCGAGCGGGCGCAGCGTTGGCTCCGGAATTCCCGCGATGGGATCGCTCGCGGCGCTGGCGGCGATCCGCGCGGGCTTGCGCACCGCGCCCCCGTGCACGGTAACGAAGCTCGGGCAAAAACCCTTGAGGCAGGAGTAGTCCTTGTTGCAATTGCTCTGGTCGATGGCGCGCTTGCGGCCGAACTCGGTCTCCACCGGCTTGACCGAGATGCAGTTCGATTGCTCCGAGCAGTCGCCGCAGCCCTCGCAGACCATGTCGTTGATGAAGACCCGCTTGGGCGGGTCGGGGAACTGGCCGCGCTTGCGCCGGCGCCGCTTCTCGGCGGCGCAGGTCTGGTCGTAGATCAGCACGGTCAAGCCGGCCGTATCGCGGAGCTCGCGCTGGACCGCGTCGAGATCGTCGCGATGGCGGATCTGGACGCCGGGAGCGAAGCCGGCGCCCATCGGGTATTTCTTGGGCTCGTCGGAGATCACCACGACGCGCTTGGCCCCTTCGGCCGCGACCTGCTGGCTGATCTGCGGCACGGTCATGTGGCCCTCGGCGGGCTGGCCGCCGGTCATGGCGACGGCGTCGTTGAACAGGATCTTGTAGGTGATGTTGACGCCCGCCACCGCCGCCGCGCGGATCGCCAGCAGCCCCGAATGCGTATAGGTGCCGTCGCCCAGATTCTGGAAGACGTGCTTCTCGTTGGTGAAGGGCGCCTGGCCGATCCAGTTGGCGCCTTCGCCGCCCATATGGGTCCAGGTCGTGGTGTGGCGCGTGGGCATCCAGATTGCCATGGCGTGGCAGCCGATGCCGGCGCCGGCGCGGCTCCCTTCCGGCACCTTGGTCGAGGTGTTGTGTGGGCAGCCCGAGCAGAAGAACGGCGTGCGCTGGGTCTTGGCCTGGGGCGCGTCGCCGACGCGCTGTAGCGCCTCGAGCCGCGCCATCCGCTGATTGAGCTGAGTGCTCTCGCCGTCGAGACGCCGCAAGCGCTCGAC
>DATMMM010000162.1:0-8869 GCA_035569735.1 Allostellaceae bacterium
AGGTGAAGCTCTGGTCGTGCTGACCGGCGGTCACCAGGATCGGCGAGCCCGCCTTCTTGGCGTCGTAGAGCATGCCCATGGCATTGCCGAGGCCCGGCGCCACGTGGAAATTGGTGACCGCGAGGCGCTGGCCCGCCTGGGCATAGCCGTCCGCCATCGCCATCACGCCGGCCTCTTGCAGGCCCAGCACGTAGCGGAGCTTGGTCTCGACCGCGAGCGCGTCCATCAGCGGCAGCTCGGTGGTGCCGGGATTTCCGAAAATGATGTCCACGCCCTCTAGCTTCAGGAGCTCGAGAAAGGCCCGCTTGCCCGCCATTACCGCCATGATGTCTCCGGATCGAAGGTCTCGCTGCACAGTCAGTGAATCATGCTGAGCGACACTTGGCTAGAACCATGATTTCCCATCGTGTAGGGTCGCACGCATCGCAGCCGGGGCGCGCTCGTCATGGCGGAGACGCAGAAATTTCGATTGGCCGGGGTCATGGGCTGGCCGGTCGCGCATTCGCGCTCGCCGATGCTGCATGGCTATTGGATCGGCCAGCTCGGGCTTTCCGGCGCCTATGTCCATCTGCCGGTGCGGCCCGAGCGCTTGGCCGAGGCGCTCAAGGGCCTCTCGGCCCTGGGCTTCGCGGGCTGCAACCTGACCATTCCGCACAAAGAGACGGCGCTGCGCCTCGTCGACCGCGTCGATTCCTTGGGCAAGCGCATCGGCGCCATCAACACCATCGTCGTGGGCGAGGATGGCTCGCTCTCCGGATTCAACACGGACGTCTACGGCTTCATCGAATCCGTGAAGGAGGCGAAGCCCGACTGGCGCGCCGATGCCGGGCCCGCGGCGATCATGGGCGCGGGCGGCGGCGCCCGGGCAGTGGTGGCGAGCCTCGCCGAGCGCGGCGCCAAGGAGATTCGACTGGCCAACCGGACTTTCGTCCGCGCCCAGCAACTCGCGACCGACTTCGGCGCGCCCGTGCGCGCGATCCCCTGGGAGCAGCGTCACCACGCAATCGAGGGCGCGAGCCTGCTGGTGAATACGACCAACCAGGGCATGGTGGGTGAGCCGCCGCTCGATCTCAGCCTCGACCGCTTGCCCAAGAGCGCGCTGGTCTGCGACATCGTCTATAGTCCCTTGGAGACGCCGCTGCTCAAGGCGGCGCGCCAGCGTGGCAATCCCGCCGTGAACGGCCTCGGCATGCTGCTGCACCAGGCGCGACCCGCCTTCAAGGCGTGGTTTGGCGTGCTGCCCGAAGTGACGCCGGAGCTGCGCCGCTTGCTCGAAGCGACGATCTAGCCTCGCCTCACCGCTTGTAGACGACGAAGCCCGCGATGGCGTCGAGCAGCGCCTGCGGCTCGTCGGCACGCACGGAGTGGCTGCTGTTCTCGAAAATGCGCAGCTCCGCGTGCGGCACGAGGCGCGCGATCTCCTCGGAGAATTCCGGCGGGCAGATCCAATCGTGCCGGCCCGCGATCACCAGGGTCGGCGCGGTGATCCGGCCAAGCTCGGGCCGCAAGTCGAGGTCGCGCAGGAAGCCGCCGAAGGCGCGGTTGAGCGGCTCGGGCTCGTGGAGCGTGCGCTCGTGCCCGAGCGCGGCGGCGGCGGGATCGTAGCGGCGGCTGTAGAGCGGGCCCATCACCGCGTAGAAGCGCTGCATCTGCGCGCGATCCATGATGGCACCCTGCCACACCGGCTCCGAGACCTCGCGCTGCTCCGGCGTGCCGCGCTCGGCGAGGATCTCCTGCGCACGCTTGATGAAGCCGCCATGCGCCGCCGTCACCACCGCGATCAAGTGGGAAACCGAGGCAGGATATCGGGCGGCATGGGCGAGGGCCACCATGCCGCCATAGGAGGTGCCGATGCTGACGATCGGCCCCAGACCCAGGTGCCGGCGCAGCGCCTCCATGTCCTCGACGTTCTCGTCGAGCGTGTACTTGGCGGGGTCGCCGCGCGCCGAGCGGCCCTGGCCGCGGTGGTCGAAATAGACGAGCTGCATGCGCTCGGCGAGCGGCGACATCACCGGCTTGAAGCTGCTGTGATCGCCGCCGGGCCCGCCGTGGATCACGAAGGCGACGGGCTTCTCGCGCATGATGCGGCCGTCCGGCACCAGCCCCATACCTTCGATGTCGAAGTAGATCTCGGTATCGCGGATCTTGGCGCGCATCCGCTCGCCCTCACGTGAGGGCGTCGAGCGGATGGATGGGCCGGCGCACCTTGGTGAAGAGCTCGGGCGTGTAGATCTCCGAGCAGAGCGCACCGGTGTCGACCAACACCACCTCGCGCGCGATCGGCTCGAAGGCCGCGCGGAAGTGGTGCATCGACTTGACCGCGACCGTGCGATAGCGCGTGGGGTCGATCCCGAGCGACGTCAGCTGGCCGAGGTCGGTCGCCTGGCCGTTGTTGGTGATCACGATAATGTCGATGCCGCCGACCCGGAACACCATGGAAGGCCCGTAATCGCGCGCGACGCCGCCGCCCATCGGCCCATAGGCGATGAATTTGCCGTTGCTGAGGCAGGTGACCTCGCCCTCGAGCGTCAGCGGGCCGCCGCCCATGCTGCGATCGGTCTTGCCGCCGAGCGTCAGCGTGGTGCGCGAGCCGATGCCGGCCTTGATGCCGTCCTGCACGGCCTCAGGGTCGCAGAGCGCATGGAAAGCGACGCTCGGCAGCTTCGCCTCCACCAGGGCCTTGAGGAACGCGGTCGCGTCGCCGTAACCGCCGCCACCGGGGTTGTCGGTGTAGTCCGCCACCACCAGCGGCTTGTCGCCGGGCTTGCCCTTGCGCGCGAGCTCGATCACCGCGGGGATCGGCAGCAGCTTCGCCGTGTTCTCCTCGCGGGTCTCCCAGGCGAAATCCATCAGCAATTCCGCGATCGCCTGCCCGCGCGGGCTCGCGCCATTCGTGGTGACCGTGACGCTGGGGCCCACGTCGCGGATGTTGGCGCGGGTGAAGCCCGCGCAGAGGCTAACCACCAGCGCCTCGCCCTTGCGCTCGACCGCGTCGGCGCGCGACAGCGCCTCGACCATCGGGCCGCTCTGGGTGCGGCCGTGGTTGAGGCCATAGATCGTCGGCCGGCGCGCGATCACCGTCACCGGCTTGATCTCACCCTTCATCGCACGCTCCAGGAGCTCGGCGCCCTGCCAGGCGCGCTCGTACTGGTCGATGTGCGGATATGTGCGGAACGCGATCAGCGCGCTCGCATGATCTGCCATCGCCTGCGTCACGTTGGCGTGGAGGTCGAGCGTCACGACCACCGGTACGTCCCGCCCGATCGCGCCGCGCAGGCGCCGGAGCAGCTCGCCCTCGCCGTCCTCGTGCTCGTCGGTGACCATCGCGCCGTGCAGGTGCAGGAGCACGCCGTCGACCGGGCCCTGTTTTTTCGCGGCGCCCACCACCAGCCCCGCAATCTCCTCGAAGGCGCCGCGCGTCACCAGCCCCGATGGGTTTGCGCTCGCGGATACCGGATGGATCAGCGTCCAGCCGTACTTGTCCGCGGCCTCGAAAGTGGCGCCGAAGGCCGAGCGGGTGTCGCGGAAAGCCGCGGGGATCTCGTTCTCGAGGTGAAAATCCCGGCGCCGGAACGACGCCATGTCGGTCTCGACCCGGCTGAAGGTGTTGGTCTCATGCATGAAGCGGGCGGCGAGCACGCGCTTGGCCATCGGATGCCCCTCGATAAAGTAATTTGCAAGACTTTGCCCGACCCTACGCCCGCCGTCGATCCCTCTCGCGCTTGACGCGCGGGCGTCACGCAACGCAAGGTTCACCACAGAGACATGGAGGACACGGAGAAGGGACGGAATTCTTCGCGGCAAAGCCGCGCACAAAATCCTCCGTGCCCTCCGTGTCTCCGTGGTGAATTTCCTTCTAACGGGGGCGACCAGATGGCGGCGGTCGAGACCTTGCACTCCTGGGAGACCATGCCGTGCGCGCCCGACGACGGCCCCGCTCGCGCGGCCGCGATCGGGCTCGTCACGCTCGGCAACGATGTGGTAATCGAAGGCGAGCTGCGGACCTTCCTGGCGCCGGTCGAGGGCGCCGCGGTGTTCGCGAGCCGGATTCCGCTGATGCTCGAGCTGACGCCGCAAGCGCTCCGCGACATGGAGGCGCACATCCCCCGCGCCGTCGAGCTGATCGTGCCCGACGACCGGCTCGACGTGATGGTGTTCGGCTGCACCTCGGGCTCCATGGCGATTGGCCCCGAGCGCGTGGCGGCGGCGGTGCACCGGTCGCGGCCCGGCATTCCCGTGACCGATCCCGTGAGCGCCGGTTTGAAGGGACTGAAGGCGCTGGGCGCGCGGCGGATCGCGCTGCTGACGCCCTACCCTGACGCGGTCAACGAGGTCGTCGCCGGCTACGTCGGCGCCCAAGGCTTCGAGATCGCCGAGCGCGCGAGCTTCAAGCAGCCGAACGATCCCGCCATCGCCCGTGTCCCGCCCGAGGCGATCTACCGCGCCGGCATCGAGCTCGGCCGCCGCACGGTCGACGCTCTCTTCATCTCCTGCACGGCGCTCCGCTGCTCCTCCGTCATCGAGCGCATCGAGCAGGCGACCGGCAAGCCCGTCGTCACCAGCAACCAGGCGCTCGCCTGGAACTGCCTCAGGCTCGCGGGATGCCGGACGATGATCGGGGGCTACGGAAGACTGTTGCGCGGCTGACGCGACGCTCTACCCCTTCACGAACACCTTGCGTGGGAAATCGCAGAAGGGCTTCGCGCCGCGGTCGGTGATCTCAATGCACTCGCTGATCTCGACGCCCCAATCCTCCATCCAGATGGCGGGGATGACGTGGAAGGTCATGCTGGGCTGGAGCACCGTCTTGTCGCCCGGGCGCAGGCTCATGGTGTGCTCGCCCCAGTCCGGCGGATAGTTGAGGCCCACGGAATAGCCGATACGGGATTCCTTGACGACGCCGTGGCGCGCGATCACGCGGCGCCAGGCGGCTTCGACCTGCTCGCAGGTGGCGCCGGGCTTGGCGGCCTCGATCGCGGCCTCGGTCCCCTCGACCACCACCTTCTCCATGTCGAGGAGCTTCTGCGGCGGTTTCCCCAGATAGACCGTGCGGGCCATCGGACAGTGATAGCGCAGCCGGCACGCGGCGAGCTCGAGGATGGTCGCCTCGCCCGTGACGAACGGCTGGTCGTTCCAGGTGAGGTGCGGCGTCGAGGTGCCGATCCCCGTCGGCAGCATCGGCGCAACGGCCGTGTAATCGCCGCCGAACTCCGGCGTGCCCGAGACTTGCGCCGCGTAGATCTTGGCGACGGCGTCGCACTGCCGGACACCCGGCTCGACCGCGTCCACGCCGACGCGCATCACGCGCTCCATGATGCGGGCGGCTTGGCGCATGTACTCGATCTCGCGCGGCGATTTGACCGCGCGCACCCAATTGACCAGCGACTTCGAGTCCACGAAGCGCGCGTTCGGCAGCTTCGCCTTCAGCGCCTCATAAGCCATGGGCGAGAAGTAATAGGCGTCCATCTCGAGCCCGATGGTGCCGCGGTCGAGGCCGCGCTCCCGCATCTTGTCGGCGAGATAGTCGAAGGGATGCCGCTCCGTCGACTGCACGTAGTGGTCGGGAAAGCCGATGATGTTATCGGGCTTGAGGAACGTCGTGAGCTTCGCGCCCGCTGCGTCCATGGCGCGCGTACAGCAGATCGGCTCCGCAAGCCCCTGCCCCACCACCACGGCCTGCGGCGTATAGAACGACCAGCCGTCATAGCCCGTGAGGTAATTCATGTTGGCGGGATCGACCGCGACCAGGATGTCGATGCCCTGCTTCGCCATCGAGTGCTTGGTCTTGTCGATGCGCGCGAGGTACTCGGATTTCTCGAACGGCAGCATGGACGGCTCCTTCGTGTCAGCAAACAAAGATTAGGTCTACCACAGAGACGGCGAGGCCGTGAGAGCGGCGAAGCCGCAGAAAATCAAAAGGCTTTCGCGCAGAGGACGCCGAGGTTTCGCGGGGGACGCTGGAAAAGCTTCTGCGTCCTCGGCGCAACCTCCGCGTCCTCTGCGCTGAAGCCTTATTTTGCGGCTTCGCCGCGGAAGCAGGTTTCTCACGGCCTCACCGTCTCTGTGGTGAACTAAGCTTCGCGTTCACCTGCGGCGAGTTTTCGGTAGCGCTCGCGGCTTTTCAGCAGATGCTGGCGCATGGCGGCGCGGGCGGCGGTGCTGTCGTGGTTTTGGATCGCATCGTGGATGAGGCGATGCTCCTGCTGGAACGCATCGAGGTAGGCGCGCGCCCCGGAAGCGCGGATCGGCTCCATCCGCACGGTCTGGCGCGGAATGATGAAGCGGCCGAGATATTCGAGGAAGCGCGCGAATTGCGTGTTTCCCGTGGCCTCGGCGATCGTGCGGTGGAAAGCATAATCCTCGTCGATCGCGGATTCATTCCGGGCAATGGCGCGGTCCATCGCGGCGAGCGCCTGGCCGATGGCGCGGAGTTGCTTCGCCGTGGCGCGCTCCGCCGCGAGCCCGGCCGTCTCGACCTCCACGGCCAAGCGGAGCTCCATGAGGTCGACCACGGCCTCGAGCGACTTGAGACCGTCGGGATCGATGCGGAACGGCCGGCGCTGCTGGTCGCTCGCGACGAAGGCGCCGAGGCCCTGGCGCGTGGTGACCAGGCCCTGGGCGCGCAGCGCCGCCACGGCCTCGCGCACCACCGTGCGGCTCACGCCGAGCGCCGTCATCATCTCCTGCTCCGTCGGCAGCCGCGCGCCCGGCGACAGGCGGCCGCTGCCAATCTCCGCGGCGAGGCGCTCGACCACTTCGGCGGTGCGGTTTTTAGGCGGCCCCAGCGGCGCCAGGATCGCCGAGGCCTCGGAGTTGCTTGACAAGGGAAACCTCGTCCGATGTATGCTTATCGTACAAGTGAGCGAGGGCGCATGCAAGCGCGCCTCAGCGCGCGGTAGAAGGACAAGGCGCCTGCGGGCGCGACACCAGGGAGATGAACGATGAAGAGACGTGATGTGCTGAAGCTCGGCGCGGCCGCCGCGTTCGGCGCCGCAGGTGTGGGCTATGCCCGGCAGAGTTCCGCGCAGGCGAAGCTGGTGCTCAAGGCCTCGGACGTGCACCCCGAGGGCTATCCGACCGTGGTCGCGGTCCAGAACATGGGTAAGAAACTCGAGCAGGCGACCAACGGCCGCATCAGCGTCCAGATGTACGCCTCCATGCAGCTCGGCGGCGAGAAGGAGGCGATCGAGCAGGCGCAGGTCGGCGCCATTCAATTGGGCCGCGTCAGCGTCGGCGCGCTCGGCCCCGTGGTCGACGATCTCAACGTCTTCAACCTGCCCTTCTTGTTCCGCGACACCGCCCACATGGAGACGGTGATCGACGGGCCGATCGGCCAGGAGCTCCTGGACAAGGTCACCAACAACCCGAACACGCATCTGGTCGGGCTCTGCTGGATGGACGCCGGCGCGCGCAACATGTACGACACCAAGCATCCCATCAAAAGCATCGAGGACCTCAAGGGCATGAAGGTTCGCGTGATGGGCAATCCCATGTTCGTCGACATGATGAACGATCTCGGCGGCAACGGCGTCGCCATGGGCTACGACCAGGTGTTCAGCGCGCTGCAGACCGGCGTGGTGGACGGCGCCGAGAACAATCCGCCGAGCTTCTATTTCGACAACCATTACCAGGTCGCGAAATTCTACACGATGACCGAGCACCTGATCGTGCCGGAGATCCTGATCTTCTCGCGGCCGACTTGGGACAAGCTCGACAAGGGAGACCAGGAGCTGATCGCGAAAGTCGGCCGCGAGGCGCAGCTCGACGAGCGCAAGCTCTGGCAGGAGAAAGAGAAGGACGCGCTCGACAAGATGAAGGCCGCCGGCATCGAGATCGACACCGTCAAGGACAAGAAGGCGTTCCAGGACGCGGTGAAGCCGGTCTGGGACAAATACGGCGGCAAATACGCCGACCTCATCAAGCGCATCCAGGCGGTGAGCTGAAGTCGAGCGATCGAGCGCTGGGATCGCATCGGCGGATGCGCCCCTCACTCCTCACCTTGCCTCTCCTCTCTCCCCAGCGGGGCGAGAGGAGAGGGATTATGAAGGATGGCGCCTTTGAAACCCCTCTCCGCTCTCCCGACTTTGGGAGAGGGGAGAGGGAGGGACCCAGCGCGAAGTGCTGGGAGGGTGAGGTGTGAGGGACGAGGCGATGAGCACCGAGATTTCCGAGCAAGGCGAACGCGAGAACCAGTTCCGGCGGGTGCCGGAACCTGGTCTCGTCGACGCGGAGGATCTGGGCACGCTCGCCTCGGGACTGCGCGCCGCCATGGATGCGCTTTATTACGTTTGCGTGCTCGTCGCAGGCGGCGCGCTGGTGTTGATCTCCGCGGTAATCCCCTACGGCGTCTTCACACGTTATGTGCTGAACAGCGCCGCCTCCTGGCCGGAGCCGATGGCCGTTCTACTCGCGATCGTCTTGACCTTCATCGGCGCCGCCGCCTGCTACCGCGCGCGGATGCACATGCGCGTCACCGTTGTGGTCGGGCTCTTGCCGCCGCTGGGGCAGCGAATCATGAACCTGCTCGGCGAAGGCGTCATGGCGGTGGTCTGCGTCTTCATGATGATCTGGGGCGAGCGCCTGGTGGCGACCACCTGGCATCAATCGATCGCGGATTTCCCGTTCCTGTCCGTGGGGGTGACTTATCTGCCGATACCGGTCGGCGGCGCGATCACGCTGCTGTTCGTGATCGAGCGCGTCTTGATCGGCGCTCCGCCGCGCGACGCGCAGGCGCTCCATTGAGGCTCCCGGTCGAGGATCTCGAATGGATATCCTGATTCCGATCGCCGCCATGTTCCTGTGCTTCGCGATCGGCGTGCCGATCGCCTATTCGCTGGGCGTCGCCGCCATCGTGGGCGCCTTCTGGATC